>CAKTFF010000024.1 GCA_934553185.1 uncultured Devosia sp. | reverse complement strand
AAGCAATGAACAGTGTGGGCAGCTTGAGAGAGTTGAGCGAGAACCTTTGGGTGGTGGATGGCACCATTCAGATGCCGCCCGGCCCCCTCCCCCGCCGCATGACCATTGTCCGCCTCGCCTCGGGGCAATTGGTTATATGGAGTGCCATCACCTTGGATGATAAAGGCATGGCGGACGTGGAGCGGCTTGGCCGTCCTGCTTTTCTTGTGGTGCCCAACGGCTTTCATCGCGAAGATGCACCTGCCTGGAAAGCGCGTTATCCGGACATGCGTGTTGTCGCCCCGGAGGGAGCGGTCGCCGCAGTCAACGCGGTCCTGCCTGTCGAGGATAGCTCAGGCGACTTTGGCGATGCCGATACACAATTTGTTTCGGTGGCCGGCACAATCGGCGAGTCCGCTCTCGTAGTGCATCACAGAGTTGGCGTGTCGTTGGTGATCAACGATCTTATCGGCAATGTCCGGGACGCACGCGGCGTCATGAAGCTTGTGCTGTTGCTGATGGGATTTGCCGGCCCAAGGCCGCAGGTGCCTCGCATGTTCAGGAAGCGCGCCGTGGACGACGCAAGCAAGGTCGCACAGCAATTCCGCCAATGGGCTGAACTGCCGGGACTGAGCAGGATCATCGTCTCGCATGGCGCCATTATAGAAGACGACCCGGCCGGTCTCCTGCGCCGATTGGCAGACAAGCTGTCGCCCTGATGGCCTGCACCGCACCTAAAGCGGACACGATAGCTGGCTGGTGCACTCAACGGTTATCGAGAGCGGCAGGTCGGCTGCGGACTGGCCGATCAACAGGTGATAGGTGCCCGGTTCGACGATCCAGCACTGCGCAGCCGTGTCGAAGTGGGCAAAGGATCGGGCGTTGAAGCTCAAGGTGATCTCCCGTGTCTCACCGGCCTCGAGCGCAAGCTTGCGGAAAGCTTTCAGCTCCTTGGCCGGTCGGGGAACGGATGGCGACACCTGGCTGACATAGCCCTGAACCACAGCCGAACCGGGTCGCTCGGAGGTGTTGGTCACACTCAAAGAAACCGCGACTGAGCCATTGTTTTCAAAATCCCTATCGTCAACGCCGGCTTGGCTGATGCTGAAACTGGCGTAGCCGAGGCCGAAGCCGAACGGAAACAGCGGCGTCAGGCCGATCCGGTCGTAATGGCGATAGCCGACGAAAATGCCTTCCTCGTAACGGACCTTGCCTTCGAGCCCAGGATAAACCTCCCGATCCTGGCTATGGGCCGGATTGTCGGCCCAGCGCGTCGGGAAGGTTTGCGGCAGGCGGCCGGACGGCTCCTGTTTGCCCGTCAGCACGTCGGCAATGGCATTGCCCGCTTCCTGGCCGGGATACCAGGCCTGCGCCACAGCGGCCACATCATCGATCCAGGGCATCTCGACCGGGCCGCCGGTCTGCAGCACCACGATGGTGCGCGGATTGGCCCGGGCGACGGCGGCAATCAACTCGTCCTGCCGTCCCGGCAGGGTAATGGATTGCAGGTCACTGCCCTCGGTGTCCCATTCGCCGCTGCGGCCAACAAAAACGATTGCGGTGTCGGCTTGGGCAGCGACGCGCACCGCTTCGGCAATGGCGGCATCACTGACCGGCAGGCCGATGCCCGCGGCAAAGGCCGCGAGGCCAAGCGTGGAGAAGGTCTTGGTGGCAAATTCGATAACGACGTCGTAGCTTTGGCCCGCTTCGAGCGCGATCGTGCCGACCGTTTCGTCCGAACCTTCCTCAAAGAAGGTGCGGCCCTTCTGCCAGTTGGTCCAGCCATCGGCCACCAGCTTGCCATCCACCAAAACCCGAGCAAAGCCGGCTGAATACACACCAACGCGATGCTCGCCACTCGCTTCGGCCGTGTAACGGGTGCGGAAGCGGGCCGAGAAATGCAGGGGATCGACCTTGCCTTGGGCGACGCGGCCGACCCAGAACGCCTGGGCGTCGTCCTGTTCGTCGCTATGAACGGGCTCGCCTTCCAGCGTCTCGTTAGCGAAATAATCGACGCTCATTCGGCCCTTGATGAGGGGCTCGAAGCGGTTGTTGCTGGCGCCCAGCGCATAGGACAGCCGCTCTTCGCCCAAGGCCGAAACCAGACCCTCCCAGGGGGAAACGCGATAATGCGCGTTGAGCTGGGCGCTGCCGCCGCCCATCACCTGCGCCGCCTTTGCGTTCGGGCCGATCACCGCGATCCGGCTGGTGCCGGCCAAGGGCAGCACACCATTATTGCGCAGCAGCACGGTGGCTTCGGCGCCGGCGCGGCGGATCAGGGCGCGGTGTTCAGGCCGGTCATCGGCGGCCTCGGCAAAGGGGCGATGATCATCAAGGGAGCCGACGCGCTCCATGAGGCGCAGCATCGCCACCACGCGCTGCCGCAGCGTGGCTTCGCTGACCGTACCGTCGCGAACGGCATCCACCAGCTTCTGCCCACGGTCGCGGGCCGGGCCGGGCATTTCGAGATCAAGCCCAGCATTCACTGTTTCGGCCGTGGAGTGGCTGCCGAACCAGTCGGACATGACGATGCCGTCATAGCCCCATTGCTCGCGCAGCACGGTGGTGAGCAGCCAGTCATGCTCGGAGGTGAAGGTGCCGTTGAGCCGATTATAGGAACTCATGACGCCCCAGGTCTTGCCCTGCTTGACTGCCATTTCAAAGGGCAGGAGATAGATTTCGCGCAGCGTCCGTTCGTCGATCTCGCTCGACATGGTCGTGCGCTCGATCTCTGATTCATTGCCGACGAAATGCTTGACGGTGGCGCCGATGCCCTGCCCCTGCAGGCCCACGATATAGGCTACGGCGAGTTCGCCGGAGAGGATCGGGTCTTCCGAATAGCATTCAAAATTGCGCCCATTGGTCACCGAGCGATGGATATTGGTGGTCGGCGCCAGAAGCATATGCGCCTGCTTGGACTTGACCTCATCCGCCAGGGCCGCGCCGATCTCCCCGACCAGGTCGACATTCCAGGTGGCGCCCAGCGCAATGCCGACCGGGAAGCTGGCCGACTTGACGCCACCGATCAGCGAACCGCTGCCGCGCGCGCCATTGGGCCCATCGGTGACGCGCAGCTTGCCGATGCCGAGCCGTTCAACCGCCGGAAGCGACCAGAAATCCTCGCCGGACAGGAGGGAGACTTTTTCCTCAAGCGTAAGCTGGTCGGCGAGAGCTTCGATGCGGTCGGTGGTCATGGCGAACTCGATCTGGTCAGGCGGGCAAGGCTAGCATGAAGGATCAGGCCGCTGCACTGTTCTTCCATTCCTCGCCCCACTTCTGCACGCGATGGCCAGGGCCGACCTCGAGGTAGTCGCGCACCGGCACCACATAGTCGGCGGCACGCAGAGGGTTCTTGATCTCGTCATTGCTGATGCCCCGGCGCATGCCGCGACGGCTGGGATCGGGTACCGGCACCGCGCCCAGGAGACGCTTGGTATAGGGGTGCTGCGGATTGGCAAAGATCGCGTCGCGCGGCCCGATCTCGACGATCTCGCCCAGATACATCACCGCCACCCGATGGCTGATGCGCTCCACCACCGCCATGTCGTGGCTGATAAAGATATAGGAGAGACCATATTGCTCCTGGAGGTCCAGCATCAGGTTGATGACCTGCGCCTTGACCGAAACGTCGAGCGCCGAAACCGACTCGTCGGCCACGATGATCTTGGGCTCAAGCGCCAGGGCGCGGGCAATGCAGATGCGCTGGCGCTGACCGCCGGAGAACTGGTGCGGCAGGCGGTTGGCCATGCTGGGGGAGAGCCCAACCTGGTCGAGCAGCTTGCCCACCATTTTCTGTGCTTCCGCTGGGGTGCCGAGCTTATGCGTGAGGAAGGGCTCGGCAATGGCCTGGCCAACCGTGCGGCGCGGGCTGAGGCTGGCAAAGGGGTCCTGGAAGATCATCTGGATGTCGCGGCGCGCGGCGCGCAGGCCTTCGCCCTGCAGGTTGCCGATGTTGCGGCCCTCAACCATGACTTCGCCCGAAGTGGGCTTGATCAGGTGCATCAGCGATCGCCCGGTGGTGGACTTGCCGCAGCCCGATTCCCCCACAATGGCGAGCGTTTCCCCCGCCTGGAGATCGAAGGAGACGTTCTCAACGGCATGCACCCGGCCCGATACGCCGCCGAAGAGGCCGGACTTGATGTCGAAACGCGTGGTCAGGTTCTTGACCTGCAGCAGGGGTTCGGCTTCGCGCTTCACCGTATCGGGGCGGCTCTGTTCACCCAAGGGCTGGCCGGTGGCCGTGTCGATCGGCGGGAACTTGCGCGGCAATTGCTGGCCACGCATCGAACCAAGCCGCGGCACGGCATTGAGCAGCATGCGCGTATAGGGATGGCTGCCATTGTGGAAGATGTGCTCGGTCGTGTCGGTTTCCACCGCCTCGCCCTTGAGCATGACCACGGTGCGCTCCGCGATCTCGGCCACCACGCCCATGTCGTGGGTGATAAACATCACGGCCATGCCTTCCTCATCCTGCAATTGCTTGATGAGTTCAAGGATCTGCGCCTGGATGGTCACGTCGAGTGCCGTGGTCGGTTCGTCGGCGATCAGGACGCGCGGCCGGCAGGCGAGAGCCATGGCGATCATCGCCCGCTGGCGCATGCCGCCCGAAAAGCTGTGCGGATAGTTCTTGAAGCGCGAAGCCGCGGCGGGGATGCGCACTTTTTCGAGGAGCCTGATGGCTTCCGCCTCGGCTTCGGCGCGCGACACCTGCTTGTGGAGGAGAATGGCTTCGGTGATCTGGTCGCCAATGGTGAAGACCGGATTGAGGCTGGTCATCGCTTCCTGGAAGATCATCGACATCTCGTTGCCGCGCACATTGCGCATTTCGGCAGGACCAACCGTGGTGAGTTCACGGCCCAGAAGTTTCACCGAACCCGAAGTGCGGGACTTTTCCTTGTTGAGCAACTGCATGATCGACATGGCGGTGACGCTTTTGCCCGACCCGGACTCCCCCACAATGGCCAGGGTTTCGCCGGCCTTGAGATCAAAGGACACCCCCTTGACCACCTCGACCCAGCCCTCCTTGGTCTTGAACGAGGTCTTGAGATCCTTGACCGACAGCACGATGCTGCCTTTTTCCTGCTTGAGGGCGCTCGAAACTGCCATAATCGGTCTCCTCTGCGGCGCTTGGGCGCCTATGCGGCTTGCGCCACGGTTTGTTTTTGTTCACCCAGCCCGGTGCCGCCCAGCCGCACGGTTTCGCCCGGTCGGAGGAAGCGCGGCGGTTTCATCGCGGCACCCAAACCCGCCGGCGTGCCGGTGGAGATGATGTCGCCGGGCAGAAGCGTCATGAAGCGCGACAGGTAGGCGACCAGGAAATCGACGCCATAGAGCATGTTGGCGCTGTGGCCGTCCTGGATGCGGGTGCCGTCGATCTCGAGCCACAGGTGCACGTCCTGCGGGTCGGCGATCTCGTCCTTGGAAACGAACCACGGCCCGATGGGTCCGAAGCTGTCGTGACCGCGGCCCTTGGAGCTGTCGCCGCCGCGCGCCGACTGAAAGTGCCGATCGGCGAGGTCGTTGATGAGGCAATAGCCGGCGACATAGTCGCGCGCTTGCGCTTCATCGACATATTTGGCCCTGCGGCCGATCACCACGCCCAGCTCCACTTCCCAGTCGACTGATTGGGAGTCGCGTGGCAGCTCGATCCCGTCATTGGGCCCGCAAATAGCCGAAAGCGGCTTCATGGCAATGGCTGGCTCAACCGGCTTGTCGAGCCCAAGCGCTGCCGCATTGCAGCTATAGTTGAGGCCGAGGCAAATGAACTTGCCGACGCTGCCGATACAGGGACCGATGCGGGGATTGCCCTCGATCAGGGGCAGCCGGCTGAAATCGAGACGCGACAGGGCCGACAGCTCGGTGGGGTCGAGCACGTCGCCGGCAATGTCGTCGATCACGCCCGACAGGTCGCGCAGCCTCCCCTCGGCGTCGAGGGCGGCAGGGCGCTCCCGCCCCGCTTCGCCGATGCGGAGAAATTTCATTCCGCCGCCTCCGGGTCCAACACGTCGCGCAGGGCGTCGCCCAGGATGTTGAAGGCGAGGATCACGAGGGTGATCGAGAGACCGGCGCCGATGATCGGCCAGGGCGAGCCGAAGATATTGGTCAAACCATCGCGGATGATATTGCCCCAGCTTGCCTCGGGGGGCTGCGTGCCGATGCCCAGAAAGCTCAGCGCGGCTTCGAGACGGATGGCCGAAGCGATCCACAGCGTCATCATGAGGAGAACCGGCGCCATCATGTTGGGCACGACATGGCGGAAGATGATGACGGGCGTCTTGACCCCCATCGACACCGCGGCCTCGATATAGGGCTCCTGCCGCACGGCAAGCGTTGCGGCACGCGCGACGCGGGCAAAGCCGGGCACGAAGGCGATGGTCATGACGATCAGGACGTTCCAGAAGCCGCCACCGAGCGCCGAAGCCACGATGATGGCCAGCAGCAGTTCGGGAAAGGCCAGCAGCAGATCGATGACGCGGGTCACGACGCGATCGACCCAGCCGCCGAAAAAGCCGGCAATGACGCCGAGGAAGGTGCCGACCACCATGGCCACGGTCGGTGCCAGGAGGCCATAGGTCAGGGAATTGCGCGAGCCATAGATGATGCGTGAAAGCACGTCGCGGCCGAACTGGTCGGTGCCCAGCCAGTTTTCCGCGCTCGGATACTGGCTGATCTTCATGAAGCTTTGCGTCAGCGGATCATAGGGTGCCACCAGCGGCGCAAAGATCGCGACCAGCACGAAGAGGAGGATGACGAGGCTCGCCAGCGCGTTCAGCGGCTTGCCGAACAGAACGCGCATGATGGTGCGGCCGGGGCGGCCGCCTAAGGTGACTTCGGCGGTGGGCGTCGTATCAATGACTGTCATCATGCACTCCGAAGGCGGGGATCGACGAACAGATAGGCGAGATCGACCAGGAGGTTGACCAGCACCACAAAGGAGGCGAACACGATCACGCCGCCCTGAATGGTCGGGTAGTCACGCTCGTTGATGGCACTGATCAGCATCTGCCCGACGCCTGGACGGTTGAACACCAGCTCGATGGCCACCGAACCCGACAGCGTTGCGAGGATGGAAAGGCCCAGCCCTGTGGTCACGGGCATCAGGGCATTGCGCAGGGCATGCTTGAAGATGATCTGGTTTTCCGGCGCCCCCTTGGCCCGGGCGGTGCGCACATAATCCTTGGACAGAACTTCCAGCAGCGACGTGCGCGTCAGCCGGCCCAAAAAGGCCACCTTGACGAAGGCCAGGGTGATCGCCGGCAGGGCGATATGGTACATGCGATCAAGGAAACCTTCGCCGCCGCCATTGATGGGGAACCAGGCGAGGTTGAGCGCGAAGACGATCAGCAGCATGGCGGCCAGGTAGAAGTCTGGCACCGCATAGCCGACCAGCGAGAAGACGCGCATGCCCTGATCGGGAGCCCTGTTGCGGCGCACTGCGGCCCAGACGCCGAAGGGGATGCCGATCAGGGCGCCGAGGGCGGTCGCGACAATGGTCAGCTCGATCGTATAGGGCAGGTTGCGGGCAATGGTGGCCAAAACGTCAGAGCCCGAAATCAGCGACTTGCCGAAGTCGAGCGTCACGATGTCCCACAGGAAGTTCAGATATTGCTGCCATATCGGCGCATTGAGCCCGCTCTGCTCGCGGAACAGCTCAAGCTGCTGCGCGGTGGCCTGATCACCCAGGGCCACCAGGGCCGGATCGCCCGGCAGGATGCGCAGGGCCACAAACACCAGCGTCAGCACAAGGAAAACGGTGGGTATGGCGTCGAGCAGCTTTTGGATAACAAGACCAGGCATGCGAGCTCCTCCTCTGCATCAGGTCAGGCCGCGACGCGGCGGCTGATCCATTCTTGTTCGTTGAGTTCGACGCCCAGACCCGGACCGGTGGGGAGAGTGAACTTGCCCTCGACCGGATTGGCCGGGTTGCGGAAGACGGGGCTGCCACGCTCCCACATATCTGCTAGCTCCACCGGATGGGTGAGGTGCATCACCGTGCTCAGGACGTGAATATTGGCGAGGTGGGCAACGGCCGGCTGGGTCTGGTGCGGCACGAATTCCACGCCATGCGCAAAGGCGAGCGAAGCTGCCTGCATCATGCCGGTAATGCCGCCCATCTTGACGATATCGGGCTGGATCATGCGCACGCCCGCTTCGATCAGGTCCTTTAGGCCCTGCTGGGTATAGGTCTGCTCGCCGGCCGAAACGGTGATCGACAGCCGCTGAGCGACTTCGCCCATGGCCTTGACGTGGTAATGCTGCACCGGCTCCTCGAACCAGGCATAGCCGAGATCTTCGAGCGCCCGGCCCACATGCATGGCACCACCGATCGAATAACCGTTATTGGCGTCAAAGCCGATCATGAAGTCGTCGCCGAGCAGCTTGCGCACGGCCTTGGCCTTTTCGATGTCGCCTTTGATGTCGACGTCCTGCTTGGTGCGGTCGCCATCCCAGCGGATCTTGACCGCGGCCGGCTTTTCCTTTTCGACGCGCGCCGCCACCGACCGCACGACATCGTCGACGCTTTTCTGCGCATTGCCACCCACGGAGGAATAGCAAGGCATTTCGCTGCGCCAGGCGCCGCCCAGGAGCTTGTAGATGGGCTGGTTGAAGAGCTTGCCCTTGAGGTCCCACATGGCGATGTCGAGTGCTGCCAGGGCCGCCGTGACGATGCCTTCTGGCCCCAGCTTGATGCAGCGATGCATCAACGTGTCGATCAGCACCGCGTGGTCGAGCGCATCCTTGCCGATCAAGAACGGCGCCATGTCCTTTTCGATGACGCCGAGCGAAGCGATGCCGCCAGCCATGGGGGAAACTTCGCCCAGGCCGAACTGGCCGTCCTCCGTTTCGATGCGAACAAAGGCTGAGGCTGGAATCCAGCTATTGCCATCGCCCATGGTGACGCGGATCGGCTCGACCTTGGTGATTTTCATGCGCATTCCTCCCTTGGGCCACCGGTTTACCAGCTCGCCGCGATGTATTTGGTTTCGCAGAATTCAAGGATGCCGTGATGGGCGCCCTCGCGGCCAAGGCCACTCTGCTTGGTGCCGCCGAACGGGGCGGCCGGATCGGAAACGACGCCGCGATTGAGCCCCACCATGCCGCTGTCCATGCGCTCCGACACCCGCAGCCCACGCGACAGGTCCGAGGTGAACACATAGGAGATGAGGCCGTATTCGCTGCCATTGGCGGCAGCGATCGCGTCTTCTTCGGTCTCGAAGGTGGTGATGGCGGCGATCGGCCCAAAGATTTCCTGATGGGTGATCTCGGCATCGGCCGAAACGTTTTGCATCACCGTCGGCGGGAAGTAAAAGCCTTCCCGATCAAGCGGCTTGCCGCCCACCAGCGTCTTGGCGCCGCGCCCTTCGGCATCGGCGACGAGCCCGGCGATCCGGTCAAGGGCCGCTTTGTTGATCAGGGGTCCGCACTGGGTATCGCTGTCATAGCCGACCCCCACTGCAAGCGCACCCATGCGCTCGGCAAGGCGGGAAGAAAAGGCCTCGGCAATGCCCTTCTGGACATAGAAGCGGTTGGCTGCCGTGCAGGCTTCGCCGCCATTGCGCATCTTGGCAATCATGGCGCCCTCGATGGCAAGGTCGAGATCGGCGTCATCAAAGACGATGAATGGCGCATTGCCCCCCAGCTCCATGGAGCACGAAATCACCTGGTCGGCCGCTTCACGGAGGAGGATGCGGCCCACCTGGGTGGAGCCGGTGAAGCTGAGCTTGCGCACATGGGGATGATGCAGCATGGCGCTGGTGGCGGGACCCGCCTTGCCGGTGGTGATGACATTGACGACGCCGGGGGGAACGCCGGCCTCTTCGTAGATCTGCGCCAGCGCAAAGGCGGTGAGCGGGGTTTCGGTGGCCGGTTTCAGCACCACTGTGCAACCCGCCGCCAGAGCCGGGGCGATCTTGCGCGTCGCCATCGCTGCAGGGAAATTCCAGGGCGTGATCAGCACCGCCACGCCCATGGGCTGGTGTTGAACGATGATCTTGTTGGCGCCGCTAGGCGCCGTATAGATCTCGCCATTGAGCCGCACCGCTTCTTCGGCAAACCAGCGGAAGAATTCAGCGGCATAAACAACCTCGCCGCGTGCGTCGGACAGCGCCTTGCCGTTTTCGAGGCTGATCAGCTCGGCCAGCATTTCCTTGCGCGCGATCATCAACTCAAAGCATTTGCGCAGGATTTCCGATTTGACGCGCGGCGGCGTGGCGGCCCAGGCCGGCCCGGCTTTATGGGCCGTCTCCACGGCATCAAGCGCATCTTCAATGGTTGCATCGGCCACCGTCGCGATCACTTTTGCGGTGGATGGATCAACCACGTCGATGCGCTTGCCTTCCGCGCCGGGCCGCCACTGCCCGCCAATATAAAGATCGGTGGGGATGGCGCCGACATCGAAGCTGAGCTGCGCCGAAATGGACTGAATAGCGTTCATGGCAAAATGCCTTCTTTCCTGTCGATCAAAAGCCGCTGTGGTCGCCGCTGAAGGCGCCTTCCACCAGGATCGCCATCGCGGCATGATCGAGCGGCCGGGGATTGTTCTTGACGAGCCGCACGCTGCCGAGCGCCTGCTCAACAATGGTGGGCAACTGCGCGCGCGTGATGCCAAGGTCTGCGAGTGTCTGCGGAATGCCGACCGAGGCAAAAAGCGCGGCCACGGCATCGATCGCCGCTTGCGCCTTCTCTGCGGTCGAGCCGCCACCGGCGCCCATCGCATCGGCGATTTCCGCAAGCTCGGCTTCGCAATAAGCGCGATTGAAGGCCATGACATGGGGCATCAGCACCGCTACGCCCAGCCCATGGGCGGTATGGGTCATGGCGCCGACCGGATATTGCACGGCATGCGCCGCTGCCGTTCCCGCCGTGCCGAAAGCCAGCCCGGCCTTGGTGGCGCCCGCCATCAGCCGCTGCCGCGCGTCCTGGTCGGCGCCGTTATCGCAAGCCTGCTTGAGGCTGGAGGCGATGTCGCGAATGGCGCTGAGCGCAAACTGGTCGCTGAGCACGTTCTTGCCCAAAAACACATGCTCATGAACAAGGCCGTCGCTGAGCGGCCGGCGCAGGTTGGTGAAAGCCTCGATGGCATGGGTCATGGCGTCGGCGCCCGAATGGGCGGTCAAAGCCGGCGGGCAGGAATAGGTCAGCTCTGGATCGCAGATCGCGACCTGGGGGATGAGATGGGGGCTGGCGATGCCGATCTTGACCGCGCGTTCGGCATCGGCGAGCACCGCCACCGGCGTGACTTCCGAACCCGTGCCGGACGTGGTGGGCAGGGCGATAACGGGCATGGTTGGGCCCGGCACCTTGAACTCGCCGTAATAATCGGACGCCTTGCCGCCAAAGGTGAGCAGCACGGCGATGACCTTGGCCGCATCGATGCAACTGCCCCCGCCAATGCCGACAATCACATCCGCATCGGCGGCGCGGCCCATGTCGACGCCGGCCGCAATGCAGTCGAGCGGCAGTTCGGCAATGGTGCCATCAAAGACAGTGAGGCTGACGCCGGCCGCCGCGATGCTGTCGGCAAGCGCCTTGAACGCGCTGTCGCCGGCCATGCGCGCATCGGTCACCAGCAGCGCCCTGCTGCCGCTCTGGGCGACATATTGGGGCAGGGCACGGCGCTGGCCCGGCCCGATCACCAGGTAGCGGGGACTGCGAAAAGCGCCGAAAAGCTCGTGTTCAGACATATGAAATTCCTAGACCTCGGCCAATTGCTGGATCTTGGTCCAGACATCATCGGCAATGGAGACACCCTCGACGAGGCGCTTCTGTCGGCTGGCCCGGCCCCGCTCGCCCGGCACCAGAACCGCATCGAAACCGGCAGCCGGCTCGGCGCTGCGAATGGCTTCGAGATAGGCCTGGAGGTCCGGGCGCGGACCATCGATCAGGATGAAGACGTCGCCCTTGTTGCAGATGCTGGTATCGTCCAGCGTGCCACGCACGTCGCGCCCGATGGCTGCGCCGGAGAGGCTGGTGACCAGCAGTTCAAAGGCCAGGCCCAGCGCATAACCCTTGGCCTGGCCAAAGGGCGCGATGGCGCCAGCCTTGGCCGCTTGCGCATCGGTGGTCGGATTGCCATCGGCATCGAGCGCCCAATGATCGGGGATCGGCGCGCCGCGATTAGCATGATCATGAATTTCGCCCATGGACACCAGGCTTGTCGCCGTATCCATCATGAAGGGCTCGCCGCCCGTCGGCACGCCCACCGCAATGGGGTTGGTCCCCAGCATCGCCTTGCGGCCGCCCCAGGGATGAACCAGAGCTTCGCTGGTGGACAGCGCGATCATGGTATGACCCGCCAGCGCGGCCTTTTCGGCATAATAGCCGAGCATACCGATATGATTGGAATTGCTGATCGCCGCCACGGCGATGCCGGTCCGCTCGACCCGCTCGCTTAGTGCCGCAATGGCATGCTCGGCCACCACGGGACCGAGCCCCTGCCCGCCATCGACGGCAAGGAATGCCTCGCCCCGCCAGCTATGCGAGCCCTTTGACCGGGGGTTGGTTGCGCCAGAGTTGATTCGGGCGATCACACGCGGCAGGCGCAACATGCCATGCGAAGGCACCCCGCGCAGATCCGCTTCAAGCAGCAAATCAACCTGCGTAGCGGCGTGATCCGGCGGTGCAACGCGGGAAAGCGCCGCCATTGCCGTCTCACGAACAATCTTTTCGCTCAAAACCATAAAGAATATGAAATCCGATAGGATATTTGATTGTGTCGAGCGGACTATGGTGTTAGCTTCCGGACCAGTCAAGGGAGAAGTGCATTGGCTGTGAAAACAATTGGCCAGCCAGAACGGTCAGGGCTGGTGAAGCGACCGGCGCGGCTCGGCGACGAGGTCTACAACGCCATCTATGCGCAGCTCATGTCGCACAAGATCGCGCCGGGCAGCCGGATCTCCATCGACAATCTGGTGCGTGAAATGGGCGTATCGCAGACCCCCATCCGCGAAGCCCTGTCGCGCCTCGAAGCGCAGGGGCTCGTCGCCAAGACCCACCTGATCGGCTACAGCGCTGCTGCCCAGATGGATGTCGGCCGCCTGCGCCAGCTTTACGACCTGCGGTTATTGCTCGAGCCCTATGCGGCCGAACATGCCGCGCTCAACATTACCGACGAGGGCGTCGCGCAACTCCAAGCCATCGACCAGGCCATGGTCGGCGTCCCCAATCCTGGCCTTCGTGCCAGCTATGGCGAGTTCGCCCAGCATGACGGCCAGTTTCACGACCTGATCGCCTCCTATAGCGGCAATGAGCTCGTGCAGGACACGCTGACGCGCCTTCATACCCACGTGCATCTGTTCCGCCTCTTCTACCATGCCACGGCGACCACCGACGCCAACACCGAGCACGAGGACATCATCGCCGCCATTCGCCGGCGCGACGGCAAGGCCGCCAACGAGGCTATGCGCTTTCATATCGAGCAGTCCCGCAACCGGTTCCTGGAAGCCTGATCCGATGAACTATGACGCATACGTGTTCAGCGTTCCGGCGCCCTACCAAGTCCGCGTCATCACCAACACTGATGCCAAAAACGAGGCAGACGACCAGTTCGCCATCGTCCACGCCCTGCTGAGCCCGAAATTCGACAATGTCGGCTTGATTTCGGCGCATTACGGCACGCGCAAAGCGACCGACAGCCTGGAGCGCAGCCATGCCGAGCTGCAGCACCTGCTTGCCTTGATGGATATCGCCGAAGATGGCTTGCTGTTCCGCGGCGCGCCGGCTGCCCTGGTCGATGAGCTGACGCCCGTTCCCTCCCCTGGCGCCGATCTGATCATCGGGGAGGCGCGCAAGCAGGACGCGCGTCCGCTCTATGTTACCTTCATGGGCCCGCTGACCGACATGGCGAGCGCCCTGCTGCTGGCGCCCGATATCGTTGACCGCCTCACCGTAATCTGGATTGGTGGCGGCGCTTATCCCGAGGGCGGAC
>CAKTFF010000023.1 GCA_934553185.1 uncultured Devosia sp. | reverse complement strand
GCTTTGGCGTATCGGCCTGTGCCACCTGCGACGGCTTTTTCTATCGCAACAAGGAAGTGCTGGTTGTCGGCGGCGGCAACACAGCCGTTGAGGAAGCCCTGTTCCTCACCAATTTTGCGTCCAAGGTTATTCTCGTCCATCGTCGCGGCGAGTTCCGCGCCGAGCGCATCCTCCAGGAGCGCCTGCGCAAGAACCCCAAGATCGAAGTGCGCTGGAACACCGAGATTGCCGAGATCGGCGGTTCCGCCATGCCCCCTTCGGTTAACACCGTGACCCTGCGCGACCTCGCCAGCAACCGCACCTATGAGCAGCCCATCGACGGCATCTTCATCGCCATCGGCCATGCCCCATCGACGTCCATTTTCGCGGGCAAGCTCGACATGAAGCCCGGCGGCTACCTCAAGGTCAAACCCGGCACCACCGAAACCAACATCCCTGGCGTCTTTGCCGCCGGCGATGTCACCGACGATGTTTACCGCCAGGCAATCACCGCTGCTGGCATGGGTTGCATGGCAGCCCTTGAAGCGGAACACTTCCTGGCCGAACATGAACTCGCCGAAGCGGCGGAGTAACACCTCACTACCCAACCAAAGGCGTCACAAGAAATGCTCGACTGGGACAAGCTCCGGATTTTCCACACCGCCGCCGAGTCGGGCAGTTTCACCCATGCCGCCGAAAAGCTCGGCATGAGCCAGTCCGCCGTGTCGCGCCAGATTTCGGCGCTAGAGGACGACCTTGGCCTCAAGCTCTTTATTCGCCATGCGCGCGGCCTGGTGCTCACCGAAGTGGGCGAACAGCTGTTCCGCACGGCACACCGCATGCATTGGGAACTCCAGCAGGTGGAAACCCAGATGTCCGAGTCCCAGGACGTCCCCACCGGCCCCCTGATCGTCACCACCACCGTGGGTATCGGCTCCACCTGGCTATCGTCGCGTCTCGATGAATTTCTCAAGCTCTATCCGCTGATCCAGCTCGAGATCCGCCTCAACGACGCCGAGCTCGATCTCGCCATGCGCGAGGCCGATGTGGCCATCCGTCTCCATCGCCCCAATCAAAGCGAGATGATCCAGCGCAAGCTATTCACGGTTCACAACCATTTCTACGCCGCTAATCGTTATATCGACGAATACGGCATGCCCACCAGCGCCGAACAGCTCGATGACCATCGCATCATCAGCTTCGGCGAACCCGTCCCGTCCTATTTGGGCGACATCAACTATCTCGAGCGCATGGGCCGCGCCGACTCAAGCCCACGCCGCGCCGCTCTCAAGGTCAATGCCATCAATGGCATGATGCAGGCCTGCCGTGCCGGCACCGGTATCGCCATGCTGCCCGACTATGTGACCGAGAGCGAGGATGGCTTGGTCCAGGTCATGCCCGAAATCGAACTGCCCGCCTACGAGGCTTACTTTGTTTATCCTCCGGCCCTCAAGAACTCCAAGCGTGTCGGCGTCTTCCGGGACTTCCTGGTCGGCAAGGCGCGCGAGTGGAGCTTCTAGCCCTACGCGGTTCGGCTTGGGCAATCGACCTCCTCAATCGCGCGGTCTTGCCTCGAGGCTTGCGCCGGGTCAGTAGGTCGACCAATACGATGACCCGCCGCAACGTGTCGTCTCATCAGCTTCGCGCAGAACACCATGCGGGAACTGCATAGCTTGCATGCACCCCGCCCAATTGTTGAGCATATGCTCTCCCTCTATATCGCCTCCAGCACAGCGAACGCTTCTCCTCCTCCCTTGCGTTTGCTGCGTTCCCTCCTTGCGGGAACCTGTTCCCGCAACTTTGTGGCTCCGCTCTCCCCTCGAGCGGGGCCACATTTTTTTCTTGTGCCCTGCTTGTGACGCATGGCTGCGTTGTTGGCCCTGTGCTTGTCCTATACGTCAACACGGTCCATATTCGGTTTGTCGCTGAGACGCGCTCCGTATCCTCCTCCCACGGACCCCGTATCGTGACACCGAACCGGGATCGTATCCTCCTCCCTCGATCCAGGTTCAACGGCAGGGCGCATATCCTCCTCCCTTGCTCTCTGCCCCACTTTTCGGGCCCAGTCTTCGGACTGGGCCTTTTTTCTTCAGCATCGCAAGAATCGATTTTACCGGTCACACCGCTGAGCGGTGATGCTCCTCGGCCACCATGTCCCGCGGCTGTTTTGCTCCCTTGTCACTGAGGCCTGAAGGCGCGCCCGGCCCCCGTCAACGTCGCGATCTCCCAATCCGAATAGCCTTCGGTCAGAACAAGTGATTGGCTGTATGCTCTAATCTCTCCCTTGGAGCTTGCGAGCTAGGGCGCAAAACGGCGTGAGCAGCCAACACCGGATCACGCTTGGCGACGATCAAACGACAGATTGTCGCTGCACCAAATGCATGGCAGCGTTGTTGACCTATGCATTGTGGACCAGACGGTCAAAATCTATATTGGCTTTGTCGCTGGTGAAGCCGCTCCGTATCCTCCTCCCTCGGACCCGCTTCTTGCGACACCGGATCAAGGCCGTATCCTCCTCCCTCGGCCTGGGTCCACTGGTCTGGCGCATATCCTCCTCCCTTGCGCCGGGCCATTACTTACGATTTGGCTTCGGCCCTATCATCAGGCTCCAACTTCGGTTGGAGCCTCTTTTTTTGCCCACCTGCCAGGGCAATGTTGGCCGCGCTCTCCCGTTAGCTGATCCCGGCACAAAAACCCTGAATGCGCCGTACCGCCTCGTCCAGTTCGCGATCGCTCGCCGCATAGCTCAGGCGAAAATGCCCCGGCAGGCCAAAGGCGGCCCCATGCACCAAGGCGACGCCCGTCTCCTCCAGCAGCGCGAGAACAAAATCCTCGTCGCTCTTCAGCGCCGCTCCTCCGGCGCTCGTCTTGCCTAACGCCCCCTTGCAGGATGGAAAAACATAGAACGCGCCTTCTGGCACCAGACATTGCAGGCCCGCCGCTTGGTTGAGCCCTGCGACGACCAGGTCGCGCCGCGCCTGAAACACATCGCGCCACTCGCGCAGGAAATCCTGCGGCCCGTTCAGGGCGGCAACGGCTGCCCATTGACCGATGGAGTTGGCATTGGTGGTCGATTGGCTCTGCAGCTTCAGCATCGCCGCCAGCAGCACGCGCGGTCCGGTGCAATAGCCGATGCGCCACCCCGTCATCGCATGGGACTTGCTGACGCCGTTCATGGTCAGCGTACGCTCCCGCAGGCGCGGCTCCACCTGCGCGATGGTCGCGAACGTACCGCCGTCGTAAACCAGCACTTCATAGATATCGTCGGTCAGGATGTGCACATGGGGGTGCCGCAGCAGCACCTCGGCCAGCGCCTTGAGTTCGTCAACCCGATAGGCCGCGCCGGTCGGGTTGGACGGCGTATTGAGGATCAGCCACTTGGTTCGCGGCGTGATCGCCGCTTCGAGCGCCTCGGGCGATAGCTTGAACCCCGTCGTGTCGTCGGCCACAGCAAAGACCGGGGTTGCGCCGCACAGCCGCACGATCTCTGGATAGCTCACCCAATAGGGCACCGGCACCACCACCTCGTCGCCCGGATTAAGCGTCGCCATCAAGGCATTGAAGATGATCTGCTTGCCGCCTGAAGCAATGAAACAATCTGCCGCCGAAACATCGAGGCCATTGTCGCGCCTGAACTTGGCCGCCACCGCTTCCTTGAGCTCGGGAATGCCATCGACATTGGTGTAGCGCGTCTTTCCCTCATCCATGGCGCGGATCGCCGCCTGCCGCACATGCAGCGGCGTGTCGAAGTCCGGCTCGCCGGCAGACAGCGCGATCACGTCGCGTCCTGCCTGCGCCAAGGTGCGCGCCTTTTGCGTGATACCCACCGTCGCTGATGGCGCCACGCGCTCCAATGCCTCGGACAGAAAACCCATCATCGCCTCCCGATCAACGGGAGTTCAATAGGAGCTTGCTGCGAAAGCGGCAAGCCAGCCTTAGACGCTGAGGCCAGCCGCCTTGCGCAGAACCACGCCTTGGACCCGCCAGCCTTCCTCGGGCTCATCGGCAAGCTGATATACGGCCTCGTAATAGTTTCCGTCCGGCCCGACAAACTCCACAACCTGCAACACCGATGTGTCGCTCAGTTTGTTGAAGCTACCAAAGCTGTGCGAGCGCGATTGAACGATTGCCGCATAGCCTGATGCCGCGATTGCCGCATTGAACGCTTCGGGCTGTCCCTCGAACTGTGCCTGGAATCCCTCACCGGCAAACCCGAGAGCCGCCGCTCCATCACCCTCGCGAAACGCTTCGATCTGGCCCGTAACGCTGGCCTGCCAAGGCGCATCTTCCTGCGCCCAAACTGGCGTGAAAGACGCCAAAACCATCATCATCATCGTTAACCAGACGCGCATCAGACCACCTCCGCCACAATCCCGCCACGAAATGGCCCGTGCGTCACCATGATCGGCTCAAACTCGAACCGCATTCCGATGGCTTGATCGCCCCACTGCAAAAACAAGGGCCGACGTCGATCCCATGCACAAATCTACGTCCACCAAGCGGAAAAGTTTCACTCTCTATGCCCTTCTCTCCATGGCCGTGTTGGGCCTTGGAGCAGGATCGGTTCTTCTGTCCGGCGTCACACCGGCAACCGCTGCAAGTCTGGCGAGCCAGCCCGATACCCAGATCGCGGTTTTCATGGTTCCGCTGACCCTCCTTGTTCTTGCCGTGCTGTGGGAAGTCGCGCGTTTTGCCATGCGCGGCAACATTCCCGAGGGCGCTCCTGCCCGCCAGCGTTCCGAGCGCCACTGGACCGCCAACCAGCGCGAGGACTGACCTCCTCCCTTCTGTTTATTATTCTGGGCCGGCCTAGCGCCGGCCTTTTTCTTTGCGCGCATGAATGCGGTCAGCCAGCCTTACCAACCTCTCCAACTCTTCACCTGCCCGCAAGGTCGTCGCCACGAGGCGCCCTCTAGTTTGGATTTCGCCGGATCACCCGGCACCCACCCAGAGGACACTCACGATGAAAACCCTTGCCTCCACCGCCATCCTGGCCCTGATGACCACGACGCTCGGCCTTGCCGCCATCGCACCAAGCCAGGCACAAACCACGACGACCCCGACCGCCCAGCAGTCTCAGATGGTGAACGATAACGTCCGCCCTGGCCGTGGTGGCCCTCCAGGTGGCGGCGACCTCCTGGGCTTCGAGCGCGGTGCCGAAGCCGTCGAGATCGCCCTCGTTCGCCTCAGCTATGGCCTCGACCTCACCGCTGAACAGCAGCCGCTGTTTGATGCCTTCAAGGCCGACGCCCTCGCGGCCGCGACCCAGTTCGAGTCAGCAACTGCCGACCTCCGCCCCGTTGCTCCCGTAGAGGGCGAAACGGCAGCAGTCGCGGACATGTCCGAGCGCCTCACCAATGCCATCGCGCTCCAGACCGCCCGCCTCGACGCCCTCAAGGCTGTTCAGCCTTCAGCGACCGCCTTCTTCGACTCTCTTTCCGACGAGCAAAAGACCGCAATGACCCCGCAGCGTCCTGAGCGAGGCGGTAGGGGCTTCGGCCCCGGTCACGGCGGCCACTACCCAATGGATGACCAACGCCCCGGCGCTCCCGCCCCCGACGCCCCGGACGCCAACAACTAACCCGTCCCACCGCAGATCGTCGCGCAATCCCCGGCTCACCACCGCCGGGGATTGCTTTTGGCTGTCCATCCTCTACCAATCGGGCAACTCCCTGCTTGGACCGCTCCATGACCGCCCTCGTTCTCGATCCCGCTGCCCTGCGCGCCAATTTCCCCGCCTTCAACGAACCCTCGCTCGCCGGCCAGGCCTTCTTCGAAAACGCCGGGGGTTCCTTCACCGCCCAGCAGGTGCTCACCAAGCTCGATCATTATTATCGCGCCACCAAGCTGCAGCCCTATGGCGTCTATCCGGCTTCCCAGGCAGCCGGCGAGGCGATGAACCTCAGCTACGAGCGCATGGCGCAAGCGCTCAATGTCGGCGCTGACTGGATCCATTTCGGCCCCTCGGCCTCGGCCAACACCTATATTCTGGGCAAGGCCTTCGCCGAATACCTCCAGCCCGGCGACGCCGTGATCGTCACCAACCAGGATCACGAAGCCAATGGCGGCGCGTGGCGCAAGCTCGAGCGCATGGGCGCCGAGATCCGCGAATGGCGCGTCGATGGGCAAACCGGCCGCCTCTCCCTTGCCGATCTCGACAAACTCCTCGACAGCAAGGTTAAGCTGATCGCCGCGCCGCACTGCTCCAACATTGCCGGCGAGATCAACCCTGTCAGCGAGATCGCCAGCCGGGCCAAGTCGGTGGGCGCCGTATCGGTGATCGACGGCGTCAGCTACGCTCCCCATGGCCTGCCTGATCTCGCAGAACTGGGCGCCGACATCTATTTCTTTTCCGCCTACAAGGTGTATGGCCCCCATCAGGGTGTCATGGCCGTCCGGCCAGACCTTGCCATGGCACTCCCCAACCAGGGCCACTTCTTCAACGACAGCAAGCCGCGCTACCGCCTCACCCCGGCCGGCCCCGACCACGCCCAGATCGCTGCCGCGTCCGGGATCGTCGATTACCTTGAAACCGTCGCGACCCTCGCCGGCGACCAGGCCGAAGGCGCCAACCCGTTCCGCCGGGCCCACCACGCCATGCGCAGCCAGGAAATCGCCCTCGCTACACCCCTGCTCAACTATCTGCGCGGCAAAAACAATGTCCGTCTGATCGGGCCCGACAATCCGCTTGAACGCGCACCCACCATCGCCCTGGCCCTATCCGAACCCGGCGCTGCCGTCGCCGCCCGCCTTGCCCGCCACAACATCATGGCCAGTGGCGGGCACTTCTATGCCTGGCGCCTACTCGAAGCGATCGGCATCGACCCCAATCACGGCGTGCTCCGCCTCTCCTTCGTCCACTACACGACCCCAGAAGAAATCACCCAGCTCATCGCCGCCCTTGAAGCCGAACTGCCGTAGCGCTTTCAGTAGACCTCATGGTGAGCCTAAACGAACCACGAGGTCGTGCCACCAGCCTTGCCGCGATCTCGTCCTGATGGATCACCCATGTCCCGCCCCTTTGCCGCCCTGCTGCTCGTTATCTGCACCATGCTGTGGGGCATGGCCTTCACGGCGCAAAAGTCCGCCATGGACACGATGGGACCGCTGACCTTTTCCGGGGTCCGCTTCCTCATCGGTGGGCTCTGCATCCTGCCTCTGGCACTGTGGGAACGCCGCCGCCGCCCCGAACCGCTTACCGCGCAACAATGGTGGCTGGTCGGCCTACTGAGCCTGGTGTTTTTCCTCGGCTCCTGGCTGCAGCAAACCGGGCTTGCCACGACCACAGCAACCAATGCCGGTTTCCTCACCGGACTTTACGTCTTCTTCGTGCCAGTCCTTGGCTTCGTGCTATTCCGCACCCGCCCCCACCCGATCGTTCTGGTCTGCGTGCCGCTGGCACTTGTGGGCATCTATTTTCTCAACGGCGGCGGCTTGGCGAGCTTCAACGGCGGCGATGGTCTCGTGGTCATCAGCGCCGTGTTCTGGGCGCTCCATGTCATGACGCTGGGCTATGTCGCCCGCATCACCGGCCTGCCCATCTTCGTTTCCGCCATCAGCTTTCTGGTCGGCGGCGCCATCGCCATGGCTGGCGCACTGGTGTTTGAAACACCAACCTTGGACGGCATCTCGGCTGGCTGGATGCAGCTCGCCTATGCCGGCATTCTATCCACCGCTGTGGCCTTCACCTTCCAGGCCATTGGCCAGCAATATGTGCCGCCCGCCAATGCCGCCATCATCCTGTCAGCCGAGTCACTGTTTGCAGCCCTCGGCGGCGCCCTCCTCCTGGGCGAACGCCTGCCGCCCATCGGCTATGCCGGCGCCGCCCTCATCTTCATCGCCGTGGTCGCCGTCGAAACCCTCCCCCCGCTCTGGGCCAAGCGACAGGCGCATATGGCCCGAACGACCAACTAGGGGCACGCCCTCGTCGATCAAGGGTCGCTCCGCTCCCGCCTCACCATAAGGGCTAAAGATAGCTCCGTGCTAAAGTAGCCCTCATGGTGAGCCTGTCGAACCACGAGGGCGCGGCACCAAGTCTCAGCCCCTAATCCTCATACCGATACATCTTGTACGTCTTGCAAAGCACAAAGGCGACGCACCCCTTGAGCGTGATCTCGTCATCGCTCACCTGGGTAATCGTGCCGTTCGCCGTCTGCCCGTAGATATGGAGATCGCCCTTCCACTCATTATCGTCCACCTGCTCTGCATGGTCGATCATCAGCGTGTTGAGATAGGGCAGGTTTTCCTTGTTGTCGGCGCCCCTGCCCAGCCAGATCAGCGTTCCGCACAGATCCGTGCCGTCATCCCCGCACAGCTCCACATTGTAGCGGCTGTCGCGCATTTCGATT
This sequence comes from uncultured Devosia sp., assembly GCA_934553185.1. GTDB lineage: Bacteria > Pseudomonadota > Alphaproteobacteria > Rhizobiales > Devosiaceae > Devosia. The sequence goes on along the minus strand of CAKTFF010000023.1, from coordinate 5,670 downwards.
TCCCACACCCCTTCGGGTGATGCCGCCACGACAGGCTGCGCCACAAGCGCCAGCACGGCAAAAGCCGCGAACAGTTTCTGCATCGATAAACTCCTTCAACATCACCCAACCTATCCCATCTCGGCTGAACTGACACTGAACGAACACGTGCTGCCCTTCAGGCCCGCACACCCTCGCGTCATCACCGCGTCACACGACGCTGCTAGCAATGACACGGTCCCGGCCGTTTCCCCAAAGGCCCGGTCCCCGGCCGCGCGTTCGCCCCGACGCCGTGGTCTTGCGAGAGCCGGCTACCCTCCGCCTCTCCCATGCCCAGCCTGCATTCTGGCCGCCCCCTTCGGGCGGCCTCTTTTTTGTGGAGCATCCAAATTCACCCTCGCCCGCAAGCCCCCGCTCCGGCACAACGGCGCCATGGCCAAGCTCTACTTTTCCTATGCGGCGATGAATGCCGGCAAGTCCACCTTGCTGCTGCAGGCTGCCTATAATTACCGCGAGCGCGGCATGCGGCCGCTGCTCTATACCTCTTCGCTCTACGTCGAAGACGGCGTCGGCCTGATCTCGTCCCGCATCGGCATCAGCGAGCCGGCCGCTCTCTACTCCGCTGACGACGATCTTTATCAATCCATCCGCGAAGAAGGTGAAACCGGCAAGGTCGACTGCGTCTTTGTTGATGAGGCGCAATTCCTCACGCCCGACCAGGTCTGGCAACTCGCCCGGGTCAGCGATCGCCTGCGTATCCCCGTCATGTGCTTCGGCCTTCGCACCGATTTTCAGGGCAAGCTGTTTCCCGGCTCCGAACAATTGCTCGCCATCGCCGATGTGCTGCGCGAGATTCGCACCATCTGCGAATGCGGCGCCAAGGCCACCATGGTCGTGCGCCAGAGCGCGGACGGTCGGGTGCTCACCGCCGGCGAGCAGGTGTCGATTGAAAAGTCGGTTTATGTTTCTCTTTGCCGCAAGCACTGGGAAGAAGCTGTCGGCCGCTGGCCGGTGAAAGGACCCTGATCATGACCAGTCCCGCTCTTGAACCGACCGGCCTTCTCACCATCCGCACCCTGGCCATGCCCGCCGACACCAATCCGGCCGGGGACATTTTCGGCGGCTGGGTCATGAGCCAGATGGACATTGCCGGCGCCATTGCCGCTGTGGAACGCACCGGCGGCCGCGTCGTCACCGTGGCGGTGGAAGCCATGACCTTCATCGCCCCGGTCAAGGTGGGCGATATTCTATGCGTCTATACCAGCGTCGAGCGGGTCGGAAACACCTCCATCACCATCTCCATGGAGGCATGGGCGCGCCGCAACCGCATTGCCGATCGGGTCAAGGTTACCGACGGGCGTTTCATCTATGTGGCCCTAGCCGAGGATGGCAGCAAGCGCACCATCCGCCCCTGAACGGATCGCTCGCGCGGCGTTCAGACCCCATTCAGCCTGGGGGTGATTATTGCGCCTTAACGCACCGGCAAGCCTGACCAAAACAGGCCCGCAGCCGGCGCGGACCGGAAGGGAACTCTTTTCCAGCCCCCTCCGTTTCTTGAACAAATCAGATGCAGCGCCGCCGGTCGCAAAGCGTCGTTCCGATAGTCGGGACCGACCGTGCCAGCGCAGAGGAGCCGAGAATGAACCGTCACAACCGAAAGATGCTGCTCAACATTGCCACGGGCGTTGCTGTCGCGGCAACGGCTGTTGTTGTTTTCCTGCCCGCAGCCTATGCTGCCCCCGGCACCGTGACGGGCAATGTCAACGTTCGCTCCGGTCCGGGCACTAACTATGCCGTGGTCGACACCGCCACCCGTGGCACCTCTGTCGATGTGCAGCAGTGCCAGGGCTCCTGGTGCTACGTGGCCAAGCCTGGCCCCGACGGCTGGATCTCTTCTACTTATCTTAATCGCAGTGGCGTCACGACCGCGACGCCTGTTCAGCCTAATACGGGCTTTGGCGTGACCATCGGCGGCGGCAACGGCCCGACCATCAACTTCGGGATTGGCCAGCCTCAGCCGCAGCCTGCCCCCCAGCCGCCGGTTGTTCGCCCAACCCCAGCTCCTGTTTTCGGTGAAGCCTGCTTCTACGATCGCACCAGCCAGCGCGGCACCAGCTTCTGCCTCGAAGAAGGCGAAAGCGTTCGCGATCTCGGCAACTGGACCGACCGCATCTCCTCGATCGACAATGCCGATGGCCTGTCGGTTCAGGTTTGCTCCGAGCCCGGCTATCGCAACTGCCGCACCTACACCACCAGCGCCTCCTCGCTGGGTGACTTCGACGACTACATCGCTTCGATCCGCGTTCGCTAAACCCGGTTCGCAAGCAGCAAATGGAGGCGCAGCCACGCGGCTGCGCCTTTTCTTTGCTTGGAGCATTGGGTTGGCCGCGTTAAGCTGCAGGCCTTAAACAAAAGCACGGGTCCACCAATGCGTCGCTTCGGCCGCCTTCTGTTTTCCATCACCAGCCTCTTGGCTGTCTTCAGCCTGGCGCCGTCTTCAGCCTTCGCCGCGTCGGAATCAGGCACTCTGGCCTGGAGCACCGCACCGATGGTGCTGCGCAGTGGACCGGGCAACGCCTATGACATCACTGGCGACATCGTCGCCGACACCCAGATCAAGGTTCTGCGCTGCCAGCGTCTCTGGTGCGTTGTCGATGGCCCCACCGGCCGCGGCTGGACCAACAAGGGCAACATCGTTTTTGGCCGCACCTCTGCTCCCTTCCCCGAGATGATGACCGGCTATCCCCAGGGCGCCACCATGTGCTTCTATCAGGGCACGAATTATTCGGGCGGCGAGTTCTGCATCAATCCAGGGCGCACCTACAATGATCTGGCGCTGGTCGGCCTCGACAATGCCTTCTCCTCCGTCCGCGTCTTGGGCGAAGGCTCGGCGGACGTCTGCCGCGATCGTTTTTTCCAGAGCTACTGCGAACGCGTCACCGGCGACCAGCCCGTTCTCGACCAATACCTGCGGCACAACCTGTCCTCCATCCGCGTTTACTGACCTGAGCCACTGAACACCCCCACCCACAATCGCTCCCCTCGAGCTTGACCCGAGGGACTCTCTCCCCTCGACACGAGCGGAGAAATACCGCCGACCTAACCCGAGCCCCTGTGCTGCTCGCGCACGCATTGCGCGCAACACTTGCTGGCATTCCCGCCCAGCCAATGGCACAACCACCGCAACGCATCTCTTTCCAGGGACCTCCCATGTCTGACTCCATTTTCGCCAGCCTCGTCGCGGCCGTTGGCTCCGTCGCCGTTGCCGTCCGCCATTCGCGCGAGCCAGCCGTTCCGGCTGTTTACGGTCCCTCTCCCGTCATGCCCGATGCCAAGCCGCAAGGGAAAGTCCCCACCCTCAAGATGCCGACGGCCCAGGGCTGGGCGCCCGGTCACACGCCCAAGGCTGCCCCTGGCCTCAAGGTCAATGCCTTCGCCACCGGGCTCGACCATCCCCGCCACATGTATGTTCTGCCCAATGGCGATGTCCTTGTGGCCCAGTCCATGGGCGAAGACGGCAAGCCGTCGTCGCTGTTCGATCATGCCATGTCGGCAACCATGAAGCGCGCCCGCGCCTCGGGCGCCAGCCCCAACAGCATCATCCTCCTGCGCGACGCCGACGGCGACGGCATTGCCGAAACCCGCCACACGCTGATCAGCCATGTCCGCCAGCCCTTCGGCATGGTGGTTATCGGCGACACCCTTTATGTCGGCGCCAGCGACGCCGTTCTCGCCTATCCGTTCGAGGTCGGCGCCACCCGGATCACCGCCAGCCCGCGCAAGCTGATGGACACAAAGCCCGGCGGCCACTGGACCCGTAACCTCATCGCCAGCGCCGACGGCACCAAGCTCTATGTCGCGGTCGGCTCGCTCAGCAATATCGGCGACCAGGGCATGGACGCCGAGATCGACCGCGCCTGCATCCACGAACTGGACCTTGGCACGGGCCAGTCCCGCATCTTTGCCGGTGGCCTGCGCAACCCGGTCGGCATGGCCTGGGAGCCCACCAACGGCTCGCTCTGGACCGTGGTCAACGAGCGCGACGGCCTGGGCGACGAAACCCCGCCCGATTACCTGACCTCCGTGCGCGATGGCGGCTTTTATGGCTGGCCCTACAGCTATTGGGGCGTTGTCGATGACCGCGTTCCGCAAAACGCCGAACTGGTCGCATCCGCCACCGCCCCCGATTATGCCCTGGGCGGGCACACGGCGTCGCTGGGTCTTTGCTGGCTGCCCGACGGCACCCTGCCCGGCTTCGGCGCCGGCATGGCCATTGGCCAGCATGGCTCCTGGAACCGCAGCAAGCTCAGCGGCTACAAACTGACCTTTGTCGGCTTCAAGGACGGACGCCCTGTCGGCTTGCCGCGCGACATCCTGTCCGGCTTCCTCTCGCCCGACGAGAAATACAGCTATGGCCGCCCGGTCGGCGTCGCCCTTGCCGCAGACGGCGCCGTGCTGATGGCCGACGATGTGGGCGACGTGATCTGGCGCGTCACCGGCAGCTAAACCGATGCTGCCTTGGATCAAGCTCGACGAAACCACCATGCCCGGCGGTGGCGCGCTCACCCTCATGCAGCGCGGCACCGAATATTCCATCATGTCGGGTACGATCGGGCTGATGAACAGCCGCGAAAGCGGCTCGGAGGAACAACTCGCCATCCAGTCCGCCGCCAGGCTCACCAACCGACCCAAGCCGCGCATCCTGATCGGCGGCCTGGGCATGGGCTTCACCCTGCGCGCGGCGCTTGGGAGCTTCGGCCCCGGCGCCGAAATCACCGTTGCCGAACTGGTCCCAGCCGTCGTGCGCTGGGCCCGCGGCCCCCTGGGCGCCATCCATGGCACGAGCCTTGATGATCCGCGCGTCCGCATCCACGAGGGCGATGTCGCCACGGCCATCACCGCTGGCCGCCCCTTCGACGCCATCCTCCTTGATGTCGACAATGGCCCCGATGGCCTGTTTCGCCCGGCCAATGACCGCCTCTACAGCGCCGCAGGCCTGGCTGCCAGCAAGCGCGCTCTTGCCCCCGGTGGACACCTCGCCGTCTGGTCCGCCTATCCGGACGCGGCCTTCACCAAACGCCTGGGGCAGTCCGGCATGGCGGTGGAACAGGTCACCGCCCGCGCCCGCCCTGGCAAGGGCGCGCGCCACATCATCTGGTTCGCCACCAAGCCGGCCTAGTGGGTCATCCGGCGAAATGCCTCGATGATCTTGTCGGCATTGTAGGGCTTGGACACGAATTGCGCCTCAGCCGGCAATTCGTCCAGGTTCACCTGGCGATAGCCTGACGTGACCACGATCTTGATCGGTGGCCAGCGGTCCCGAACAGCAGCCGCAAGCTTGATGCCATTCATTGAGCCGGGCATGTCCACATCGGTGAACACCAGCCGCACGTCGAGATTGTTGACCAGGATCAGCAGAGCCTCGTCCGCATCCGCCGCTTCAAGCGTCAAAAAACCCTCTTCCTCCAGCCGGTCCACGATCGCCATGCGCAGCAGCGCTTCATCCTCGACCACGAGGACGGTGGGTCTGAAATGCGCCATGGATCAGAACGCCTCCACGGCGGCGGTGTCGCTTAACACGCTATCCGCCGGCGCCCGCAACTCGCATACGACGCCATCGCGCGCATAGTCGATAGACACCCTGCCCCGGAAGTCTGCCGCCAGCACCCGCGTCACCAGCCGGGATCCGAA
>CAKTFF010000022.1 GCA_934553185.1 uncultured Devosia sp. | reverse complement strand
GCGTATTCCTTCTAGCCGCGCTGATCCTGCAGCCGCTCTGGGGCAATTGGGGCCTATGGGCAGCGCTCCACGCCTGGTTTCTGGCGCGCGGCACTATTTACTGGTGGGCGCTGGAACGGCGCAAAGCCGCGCTGTTCACCCCCGCCTAGCTCGCGCGCTTGGCCGGGCTGCGGCTCTGGTTGGCAAGACCGCTGATGGCGGCACGCAGGGCTGCGGGCTTCACCGGCTTGTTGACCACGGCGATGCCGCGCTCTTCGGCCAGCGCCCGCACCGCCGGGCTTCGATCCGCCGTCACCAGCGCCGCCGGCAGGTGCCCCCCGAGATTATGCCGCAGCCATTCGATGGCATCGAGCCCCGATGTCTGGTCCAGATGGTAATCCATCAGCACCAGGTCCGGATACCAGCCTTCCAGCAGCCGCTCGCGGTCGATCTGCTTGAGCGACAGCGCACTGCGCACATCGCACCCCCAATGGCGCAGCAGCCCTTCCATGGCCTCGATGATCGCCCGCTCATTGTCGACGCACAGCACCTTGAGGCCCAGAGTGCCAAAGCCCACTTCAGCCGGCACCGCACTGGCCTCAGCCGGCGCCCTTATCGTGCGGGTCGCGGGCAGGAACACGGAAAAGCGCGATCCCACGCCTTCCCGGCTGTCCAGTTCCAGCGTCAGCCCCAGCGCCGTCACCAGACGCTGCACGATCGAGAGCCCGAGGCCCAGGCCATGCGCCATGCGCGCACCGCGCTCCAATCGCGAAAATTCGGCAAACAGCAGCCGGTGCTGGTCCTTGTTGAACCCGATACCCGTATCGATCACGTCGAGCCGCAGCCGATTGCCGCGCCGTCGCAGGCCCACAAGCACCCTGCCGCCCGGATGGGTGTATTTGATTGCGTTCGACACCAGATTCTGCACGATGCGCCCCACCAGCATCCGGTCCGCCATTACAAAGGCTTTCGATGCCACCACGTGCAGCGTGATATTGCGTTCGCGGGCCATGGGCCCAAACTCCACCTCGATTCGTTTCAGCAGTTCTTGTCCCGCAATGGGCGCCGGCGCGGGCTTCAGCGCCCCGCTGTCGATCCGCGAAATATCCAGCAACGCGCTCATGATGTCTTCCACCGCTGTCAGCGACGCTTCGATGGAATTGGCAAGATCGGCGAGACCCGTCGATTTAGCGCGCTCGATCAGCGTCGAGGTATAAAGCCGCGCGGCATTGAGCGGCTGCAACAGGTCATGACTCGCTGCGGCCAGGAACCGGGTCTTGTCGTGATTGGCGGCGTCGGCTTTCGCGCGTGCCCGTTCCAGCTCGGAATTGACCCGCGTCAGCGCCGCCGTCCGCTCCGCCACCCGCTCTTCCAGCGACTGGTTCATGCGCTCAAGGCTCTGCTCGGCATGCACGCGCGCCGAAACATCGGAAAAACTCACCACCAAACCGCCATTGGGCAGGCGGCTGGAGTAAAATTCCAGCGTCTGCCCGCCGGAGCCGAGCCGCTGCGTCACCGGAGCGGGCAGGGCGGTCAACACATTGATGCGCTCGATCGCCAGCCGCGCCGCGTCGCCCTCGCCAAAGTCACCGCGATCACCCAGAAAGAGGGCAATATCGAACAGCGGCGTTCCCGGCCGTGTCAGGGCAGGCGGCAGCGCCAGCAGGTCATTGTAGCGTAGATTGGATGTCACCAGCCGCAAGGCAGCATCGAACACCACAATGCCCTGAGGGATGTGGTCAAGCGCCTGCCGCAAATTGCCGGCGGGATCATGGTCCTGAAGGTTCAAGGTAAAACTGTCCTGCCCAGATGCGAGCCTCAACTATCCGCTTGCGTCCCACCGGGCGCAAGGTCGACTCTGGCAGCATTGCTTTTGCCCCTCGATTGGGGAAAGGTCGGGGGTGCTATCGAACGCGGCTCAAACACCAAACCGGCACGACGTGAAGGATCAAAGGATGTTCAAGGAATTTCGTGACTTTGCGGTGAAGGGCAACATGATCGACCTGGCCGTGGGCGTGATCATCGGTGCGGCCTTTGGCGCCATCGTATCATCCATCGTCGATGACATCTTCATGCCGCTGATCGGCCTCATCATCGGCGGCATCGATTTTTCTAACCTGTTCATTGTCCTGTCCAATCCTCAAGGCGTCGCCGTGCCCTCCGTTGCCGCCGCCAAGGCAGCGGGCGTCGCAACCCTCAATATCGGCCTGTTCATCAACGCCGTGGTCAAGTTCACCATCATTGCTTTCGTGCTGTTTCTGGTGGTCAAGGCCATCAACCGCTTCAAGCGCCAGGCCGCAGCCGAACCGGTGGCCACGGCACCCGCGCCTACGCGTGAAGAAGTCCTGCTCACCGAGATACGCGACGCCCTTCGCTCACCGACTCCGCAGGACAACAGTCCGTTGACACGCAGTTGATAGGCTTATAAACCTATACCCTACGTATTTTGCCCTAAGTAGAGTCCATGTCGGCAGGCAGGATCACTTAGCGCAAACTACCTGCAGATTTACCGAGTCAGTATAGTCTGGATTATCGAGAGTGACTTTAATCCCAGGCAAGATGTTGTCCGGAACGAGTGCCTGAATAGCCAAGCGTGCGCAGGGGTGGAGATAGCATGAGCGATGATCTTTATTATCATTCCTTTCTCAACCGGGACCGCATGATCCACATTGTCGATGAGGATCTTGCCACCTGCGAGGCGCTCAGCCTCCTGTTTCGCCTCGAGGGTTTTCAAACCACGTTCTCGCTGGACGCAGCCCACTTCACGCTCAGCCTGGATCGCCGCCGGCCCGATGTGGTCGTCCTCAACATGCGGATGGGCGAGGAAAGCGGCCTCGGCCTCCTGCGGCGGATCAAGTCGCTGCGCATTGGCACCCCGGTCTTCATGCTGGCCGACACGCCGCAACTCGATGCCGCCGTCACCGCCATGAAGCTTGGCGCCGCCGACGTCATCTCCAAGCCGATCGACACCGAACACCTGTTGACCATCGTCCGTGATGCGCTACGCCGAGACGTGCATCTGGGTGCCATGCAGGGTGGACGGCGGCCGGTCGAGGTGCGCGGCTTTTCTCAACTCACCCCGCGCGAGCGCGAAGTGTTGCAACTGATCACCAATGGTCAGAGCAACAAGGAAGCCGGACGCGAACTGGGCATCTCGCCCCGCACCATTGAAGTGCATCGTGCCCGCGTCATGGAAAAGCTCGGCGCCCGCAACACCGCCGACCTGATGCGGATCGTGCTGACCAGCTAGGGCGCCGTTTCTAGCCGCCAATGGTCGGCAGCGTCAGATCGCCCGAGGTCAGCTTGCTCGCCGTGATCTTGGCATCGGCCGCTTCGCGCGGCAATTCCAGGCTCGTCCAGACGCTGACCAGCGCATGACGCAGGGCAAAGATCATCTCGTCGCTATGGAGCGGCGTCGGGGTGATGCGCAGCCGCTCGGTACCCTTGGGCACGGTGGGATAGTTGATCGGCTGGATATAGATATTGTGCTTGTCCAGCAGCATGTCACTGGCCGCCTTCACCGCCCGTGCATCGCCCACGATCAGCGGCACGATATGGGTCTCGGTTTCCATGACCGGCAAGCCGGCATCGGCAAGAATAGCCTTGGTCAGCCGCGCCTGGCGCTGATGCATGACGCGCTCATGGGTTGATCCCTTGAGATGCTCGATCGATGCACGCGCCGCCGCGCACAGGGCAGGGGGCAGCGAGGTGGTGAAGATGAACTCGGGCGCATAGGAGCGCACCGCATCAACGATCGCCTTGTTGGCCGCAATATAGCCGCCCATCGTGCCGAAGCCCTTGGCGAGCGTGCCTTCGATGATGTCGATCCGGTCCATCAGCCCGTCGCGCTCGGCAATGCCGCCGCCGCGGGGACCATACATGCCCACCGCATGCACTTCGTCGATATAGGTCAGCGCGCCGAACTCGTCAGCCAGGTCGCAGATCTCGCGGATCGGCGCCACATCGCCATCCATGGAATACACCGATTCAAAGCAGATCAGCTTTGGCCGCTTGCGATCGGTTGCCGCCAGCAGGTCGCGCAGATGCTTGACGTCGTTATGGCGGAAAATCTTCTTTTCCATGCCCGATTGACGCACGCCCTGGATCATCGAAGCGTGGTTGAGCTGGTCCGAGAAGATGATGCAATCGGGCAGAAGCCGGGCAATGGTGGCAATCGCCGCTTCATTGGACACAAAGCCCGAAGTAAAAACGAGCGCAGCTTCCTTGCGATGGAGGTCAGCCAACGAGCGTTCGAGTTCCACCAGCGGCCGGTTGGTCCCCGAAATGTTGCGCGTACCACCCGAGCCAACGCCCAGCCGTCCGGCCGTCTCCTGCATGGCGGAGACCACCTTAGGGTGCTGCCCCATGCCGAGGTAATCGTTGGAGCACCAGATAGTGATGTCTCGCATATTGTCGGCATCGTCACGGTAGATGGCGCGCGGAAATTGGCCGGCCACGCGTTCGAGGTCGGCGAAAACCCGATAGCGCTTCTCGGCACGCAGCGTATCCACCGCATCCTCGAATATGCCGCGATAGTCCATGCCCATGCCCTTCTCAGCCATAATACCGCGGGATAAAGAGCTCGCGGCCAGGTGCAGTCATCCGCCGTCTAGTATCCGGCAAAGCGCCTGGCGCGCCTGCACATTCCTGCGCAAACCAGGCTCAACATAAGATTCATTCTAAAGTGCGGCAGCCCTGATGCCAATGCGTCATTCGCCCGCACAACGAACTGCGTGCCTGTTTTCTCCGCCCCTTGATCAATCAATAACCAGCGTCCGAACTCAAACAGGCCTTTTGCGGGCTTTGCCTCACCAACATCCTGCCGTAATCAGTATTCACCAGCAGCTTCACCCCACTTCTCCAATAGGACAGATCATGAAATCCAAAGTTCTGGTCGCTCTTGCCGCGACCCTGGCGCTGACCGCCTGCACCACCAACGCCTATACCGGTCAGCAGCAGCTTTCCAACACGGCCGGTGGCGCCCTGATCGGCGCTGGCGGCGGTGCCGTGGCCGGTGCGCTGGTGGGTTCTGCTGTGGGCGGCGATCCGCGGCTCGGCGCCCTGATCGGCGCCGGCGTTGGTGGCCTCACGGGGGCAGGCATCGGCTCCTACATGGATCAGCAGGAAGCCGAACTGCGCGCCCAGCTGCAGAATACCGGCGTGTCGGTCACCCGCGTCGGACAAAACATCGTTCTCAACATGCCGTCCAACATTACCTTCGCCACCGACCAGTCAACCGTCCAGCCCGGCTTCAACTCAACCCTGGTCTCGGTCGCCCTGGTGCTTAAAAAGTTCGACAAGTCCATCGTCGATGTCTATGGCCACACCGACAGTGAAGGCGATGACGCCTACAATCTCAGCCTCAGCCAGCGCCGGGCGGTGTCCGTGGCGACGATCCTGGCCAACCAGGGCATCGATCAGCGCCGCTTCTATATCGAGGGCAAGGGCGAAAACTCCCCCATCGCCAGCAATGCCAGTGAAGACGGACGCGCCCAGAACCGCCGCGTCGAGATCCAGATCGCTCCGATCAACGGCTGATCTTGGTTCTCCCGCAAACAAAAGGCGCGTCCCCTGCGACGCGCCTTTCTTTTTTGATGCCTGCTAAGGCGCAGGCGTAACGGGTTCCGCAACCGGCACGGCCGGGTCGGCTGCCGGTGCCACCACGCTTTCCGCCGTTGGCGTCCCCGGCTGCACGCTGGTGGCTGGCGCACCACCGAACATCTGCATCAAGAACAAAATGGCGATCAGGATCGCCAGGCCGATAATGCCATAGAGCCACCAATTGGTGGGCCCGGTTGCGCCAACAGTGGCCTCATGTTCGCCGGCTACCTTGATCGGCGAACCGTTCGGCACATCGATGCGCGAGCCGTTTTCATCGATCAGCGCGTCAACAGCGGCAACATTGGGTGTCGGCTGCTTGGGTGCGGTCGCCATCAGAAATCTCCTTCAAGAACGGTTTCGGGTCGGACGCCGTTCTGCACGCCTTCGCGCACCTCGGCGATCATTGCGTCGATCTCCTGGGCACCGAAGCCGGGCTTGTGGCCCTCCCGTCGCGAACCGTGTCGAAAACCACGGAGGTCTCCTCTGCTCAGCGGCATCTGCAGCCCTCCTCCATCAAATGCATGGCCAAAGGCTGAGTTCCCCCGCAGGAACCCCACACTGCCGATGTCCGTTTCCGTTTCACCCGAAAAAAGGAGTTGGTTATGGCCAACGAACACACCGGCACCGAGAACCCCAATGTCACCGAAACGCACGACCTGATCGCCTCCGACAAGGTCGAAGGCACGCGGGTCTACGACCTCCAGGGCGAGCATATCGGCTCCATTGAGCGCATCCTCCTTGAAAAGCGCAGTGGCAAGGTCTCCTACGCGGTCCTCAGCTTCGGCGGCTTCCTCGGCATTGGCGAGGATCATTACCCGCTGCCTTGGTCCAAGCTGAACTATGACGAAGCGCTGGGCGGCTATCGCGTCGATGTCTCAAAAAGCCAGCTCGAAGGCGCCCCTAAATACGAGGGGAGCGACGACAGCTTTTGGACGGCGGAAAACGGCCGCCGCCTCTACGACTACTACGGCGTCGTCCCCTATTGGATCTGATCATTCAGCGCCCATCAGAGCGCTAGGCTGAGTGCCATCAGCCCGCGACCATAGCCAGATTTGCCGAGATCATCTGTGCCTCAAGTCCTTGCCCGGACCTGAGGCGCCTTGCTGTATGTTAACCGGAGAGATACATAGCCCCGTCTGTTGCGCAGCTGATGGGAGGATCAGGTGATTCAATATGACTCTGAACCCGGAACAGTGAATCCGGCCACCTTCATTCACTACGCTCTGGAAGGCGCTGTCCGCGTCGCCAAGGTCATCGATACATCGTCCGATTATGACGCGATCATCGGCCGCAGCATCAATGATGAGCTGCGTTCACGCTTGTCAGTCAGCCGATCCCTCAGCGAGCCCAGGCAGGCTGCAATCGCCTATACAATCGACACCATAATGGCTGCCAGGCAGGCAACATTCAGATTGCCCGACGTGGACCTGCTGTTCATGGGTCGCACACAGAACAACATCCGCGAGTTTCAGTTCTTCCGGTCGCTGTTGCGCTGGCCACCCGACCCAGCCCATGCAAACGTCGTCGACCTGCCCTTACGGAACACTGATCTCGATCCGGGCATCACTGGGCTGCTGCCGGACATCGTTGCCCAAATCTATGAGAAGCGATCAAGCTTCTCGCCGGCCTTGGTTCATCAGGTAACGCGCTTCCTCACGCACTACACGCGCTACGTGCTGTCCATGGCTCATTCCAGGAGCACGTTGCCGGGCATTGCAGTTGTTGCCAATGATCACTCCCCCAATACGGTGGCCTTCGCGCTTGCCGCCAAGTGCTTCGGTGTTCCGCGCGTCTACCTGCAGCATGCTGAGGTGTCGGGCGGCTTTCCCGCGCTGGACTTTGAAATAAGCATCCTGCGCAATAATCGCTCCAAACAAATCTACGCCGAACTAGGGCCATCGTCGGGCGACGTTTTTGTTATCTCCCGATTTGCCGAGCCGTTCGTCCATCCATCCCTTGGTTTTGACGAGAACGGGCGCATCCCGGTCGTGATCTACACCACCGGTCGCGTGCGGCTCGAGGGGCTCGTTGCGCTCTTGGAGCAACTTCATGGAAACCCGAAGGTTTCCGCCGTCTACATCAAGCCCCACCCCAACCAGGAACCGATCGACTGGCCCGCGGGCGCAAACATTCACCCCGATCCATTCACCGAGAAGCACCTTGCAATAGCGGGAAACTCCTCTGTTGTCGTCGAACTGCTCCACAGGGGTATCCCTGTTTGGCAGAACTTCGACTTCGACCCGGTGGAAAGGGATTATTACGGCTTTGTTCGCAGCAAAGTCGTCGCGGAGGTGCAGTTATCGGCCCTTTCATCCCCATTCTGGCAGGGCGCCGAGTTCGGACCTTCCTGGTATGAAGAATTTTCCCATTCCTTCTCTCCTTCCCAGGAGGACAATGCCGCCGAAATCGAGCGTTTTCAGGCCGCAATAAGAACAATTGGGCAAGAACGCTTTCGTCCTCGGTTGAAGCCTGCTCCAGCCCCGGTGGTAAAAACGCCCCGGAGCGAAAAACCAAAACGCCAGGTCGTTCATAGGCCATCCGTCAAGCTCGGAAAGCTTGGTCGCCGCTTGCTGGATACGGCGAACAAGCTGGTGCCGGACACCATGCTGGAGGCTGTCAAATATGTTGCTTATGAAAGCCGGCTCCGGAACCGGCCCGCCATCAAGGAACTGCGTGCATCCGACCTTGTGGTCACAAAGCCAACCAAGCCTATCGCACCACCAACGATCTCGGCGCGCGTCAAACGTGACTGGCTGAAGTATTCATTGACGTCGGCTGGTAGTCCTGGGCAGTGGCTGAACGTGTCCCTGTCCGCAGGCATCGTTTCAAACGAAGAGGCGATCAAGGCGCTCACCCAGCTCGAAAAAGATCATGCCCCGGAACTCCACACCCTGTTTGACGAGGCAGAGCGACTTGGAGACCACGTTCCGGTGCTGATCTGGGTGCTCCTGAAGCGCCTGGACGTGTCAGACATTGGTTTACCCTATAGTCTGATCGGATTGATCAAGACGATCTCGGAGATTTCCGACACCAGGTATGTCAAAGCCAGTCTTGAAGACCTGGCCTTCTCAGCCTGCCGCAAGCTGGGCCGAACGGATGCGCTGGATTTACTCGCCAAGAAGAGCAGAAACATCCGTCGCAAAGCGGCCTCCCTCCCCGGCCAGCCTTCAGGGCAGGGCGATGATGCAGGTTCTTGATCAGCGGAGAACAAGGAGACAGCATGATCCCCTGCGGCAAAACTGACGATTCAAGGAGTCTCGCGCCATAGACGCAGTCGGGATCGGACTGGCCGAGCAGCCCATTGACGCGGCCCAGTATGCTATAGAAGAGCGCATGATGTCCGAAGCTGGAACTAAGTTACTAGTCTCCTCCCATCGCCTCAGGCCTGCTGGATGTAAGCGGCACACCATTCAGGACGTATGGCATCCGGTGATCTCTCTGTCTCAAGTTCCAGCTTTGCTACCAACAAATCTGACGCCATAGCCATCTAGGGGCAGGCCTTGGAATGCGACTTGCTGCGGATGGCGGCAACATGCGAGTGAGTAAGCCCAACAGGCAGGGGTTCTAATATGGAAGTCAGGGTTGCACATCTGACCGCGCCGAGAGTGATCGAATGGAGAGTTTCGGAACTTTCGGAGAATGGATTATCTCCAACCGAGCTGCTCTGCGAGACCCGCTATTCGTGCATTTCTCCCGGAACAGAGGTCGCCGCTTTCGTGGGCGCTCCTCCGCTGAGGCCGGGACCAATTTATCCGCGGCTAGTGGGATACTGTAATCTTGCAACCGTGGTCGAAGTCGGTTCTGGGGTCACAAAGGCAAAGCCTGGGGATCTCGTCCTGACGCATCAGTCTCATCGAAGCGGTTTCGTTGTCGGTGAAGGTGCTGTTCTCGCAACCGTCAATCAATCTGCGAACCTCGCCAAGGTGAGTGCAGCTTACCTTTTCCACTTGGCATATGCTGCTCTGTTGAAGGCGCATTATACGCCTGGCCATAAAGTGGCCGTGGTTGGTCTAGGAACACTGGGGCTTGCGGCGACTGCGCTGCTGAGAGCGCTAGGCGGGAATGTCGTCGCCTACTCTGGTCAAAGCAATCTCGCTGGAAAGGCATGTTCGATCGGCGCAAACGCGCTCCTTGCCAAAGATGACTCTTCAATGCACGCAAGCTTCGATATCGTTGTGAGTACGAGCAACCTCTGGGACGATTGGAACCTCGCTTTGCGCCTGGCTGGCCCTGGTGGAACAATAGCTATGTTAGGCTTTCCTGGGCGAGGGCAGGAGATGCCCGCCAGCAATCCTCTTGCTTCGGAATACGTTTACGACAAGCAGCTGACGATTGTCGCATGTGGACAGGTCCCCAATATAGAGGTTTCGCCGCAGCACCTGCGTTTCACCCTCAAACGTAACATGGAGTGGCTTGTGCAATTGATCACAACAGAAGCCCTGCATGTTGATCATATTGTTTCCGATGTAGTCGAACCTGAGCAACTCGGTTCAGTTTACGAAAGACTAGCTTCTCGCGAAGAAGGATTAGTTACGGCAGTGTTAAAGTGGTGAATGCGATGAGATTACGGGCGGCGATTGTTGGCTGTGGCCGCATGGGTGTGCTTACCACCGAAAGGACACGATCCCTTCTGCCTGAAGCCTGGTTTCCACTCAGTCATGCGGATGCAATGTCCGCCAATAACAAATATGAAATCGTTGCAGT
This sequence comes from uncultured Devosia sp., assembly GCA_934553185.1. GTDB lineage: Bacteria > Pseudomonadota > Alphaproteobacteria > Rhizobiales > Devosiaceae > Devosia. The sequence continues at coordinate 3,729 of CAKTFF010000022.1, read as the reverse complement.
CTGTGATGTTGACGAACAGAAAGCGATCTCGACCGCCGCTCAGCTTGGACTTCCCCCTAAAGCCGCTTACACTGACTTTGACGCGATGCTGCTCGCTGAACATCCCGATGTTCTATCCATCGCGACCAGAACGCCAGGACGTGTAGATCTTATTGAACGCGCCGTGACTGCTGGTGTGCGAGGCATCCATTGCGAGAAGCCACTGTCCCAACATTTTCATGATGGTGTTGAGGTACTTTCTCGTGTCGAGAGCGCTGGAGTGCACTTCAGCTATGGTACGCTTCGGCGGTTCATGCCTGCATACAGGATGGCGAAGGCTCTCATCGACCAGGGCGCGATCGGCGAAGTCAGGGAAGTCGTAGTTGATCTTGCTTGGCACGATATGCTGCTGTGGTCTCATCCGCACAGCATTGATCTTTTGATCTATTTCACATCCGAAACTCAGATAGCGTCGGTAAATGCTGTTTGTGAATTTGGTGACACTGAAGTTTCCCGAGGGCTCATTGATTGTGACCCTAAGGTGGATTTCGCTCGTGTTCGGTTTGCATCGGGAAAGCTCGGCCTAATCACAAGCTCGAGCGGTATGAATCTGCGAGTTAGCGGAAGCGAAGGGATAGTTGAGGTTCGCGCGAACGGCGCAAGCGTGGAGGTCTTCCGTAAAGGGGCAGGTGCCACTTTCGATGATCGTGAGGTGATTGCTGTCCCTTCAGCGCCTAGTGGAACATACCAGGCTTTTGATGAGCTCGCAGATGCGGTGCAGTCGGGCGCAAAACTTGGCATTAGCACTGCCGAAATAGCGGCTAATCAACGCATCATATGGGCTGTAGCGACATCGGCATTACTAGACGGCAAGACGGTACGTGCCGCGGAGGTCGATGAAGATCTGGTGATCACAGGCAGAACAGGTGCATTGACGGCGTGATCGCCCGATGTGCCTCCAATCTATTCGGGTCGGAGACCCACCTAGGATTTCTGCGGATGTACACCCTGACGCTTGGCAGCGGCACGCTCTTGAATGGAGGATCGCAGCATACGCAACATCTGCGCCTGGTCGCTGGGAGGATCTGCGGCGATAATCGATGAGGTATCCATGTGCCAAATGTCTTTGCCATCAGGGGTCTTCCGCCAGGTCGACAAATGACTGGAAACAAAAAACGCGGTTTCGACACCGAGCACCGAGCTCAATTCCCCAATGGTTGTCATCGGAGAGATCACCAAATCGAGGTTAGCAATAAAGGCAGCTTGAGCTTCGAAATCGTTTTCCCAATCAATCCCCCCTGCAACTCCCGAGGCTGGGATGGCTTGCTGAAAGGCTTCCAACTCTCTGCGATCAGCGCCAGCTTGCAGCGACCAGAAGTGACACCCTTCTATATCGGCAAGGGCACTCAGTTGAGCCGCCCGTAAGTATTGGAAACTTCGATCCCAGCCCTCCAAAAAACCACGCCAGGCAATGCCAACGTTCAATCTGTTAGGGTCCAGACTTTTAGACCAGTTCATCTTCGCGTTTGTGTCAGGAACAAGAAGAGAAGTGACGTCTTGGAAGTCTGGCCTTTCTTTTCTGAAGTCACCCAAAAGGTCTAAACTGGAACACACTAACTCGAAATCACGGGCTAGTTCGGCGGCATTGCCGTCCAAGAAGTTGACGAAAAGCGGTGACACCGCGTTAGATGATCGATCATCCCGCAACTGACGAAATTCCGATCTCGTGCGAACCACCGGAACAAACGTAATTTGTGGGAAACTGCGCTCCAGGATGGAATGGAGCCGGGGATCGCAAGTGATATGAAGATCCGAAAAGTGCTCCGCTAGTGTGCGATACATTGCAACATGGCGAAGCTCGTCTCCCGGCCCACCTTCTGTAACAATGAAAGTACGTGCGCCTTTCTCCTCCAGTAAATTGCGATAGCGAGGGTCCGCCTGGTTAAAGGTAGATGCAAGATTGATTGAAGTGGATCGGGATCTGTATGCAAGGTGTGCCAGTTCTATTTCGCCCATTGCAAACAAGATTGGTATGATCTCTTTGCCCTTGGACGGTGTCGCAGTATCTGCATCAAGTACTCCCAGCGAATTTAGAGCTGAGCGGTGGAAGCCCATCTCGTTTAAGCACCGTGCGACGCCTCTTCGTATCCTGCCTTCGCGTCAACGACCTGCACATAAAAGGATATCGCTAGATCAAAGCTTCGCTTCGCCTCGGCAGACATTCCTGCTTCCACCAAAAGGCTGTCGCGCAACGGATTGCCAAATTCGCAAGCCTTGAGGCCTGCAACTGCAAGCTCATGGGCATCAGCAAACCAAAGTCCGAAACGAAGGTACCTGGAGGCAGCGAGAAAGTGCTGCGGTGTTTTGGTGTCCTTGACGCTGTCTAGCGCTCTGCCACGAAAGAGCGGCACTCTTACGCCCAAGGATCGAGCAAGCTCTATGTTCCTGACGGTAAGAGGATGCAAGTCGAGGAGAAGGCGAAGTTCAGCTTTAGCCTCCTCAAGCTTGCCCGACCTCGCCAGTACATTCACGAGGAAGTATCGAATATCTTCCGTTTGATCGATTACCTGCATTGACCTGAGGAGGTCAGCTGCTTGCTCGTAATCCTTCTCACTCACAGCCTTCTGAGCGGCCTTATATATGGCCTTTGGCAGTTGCTGTACATTTATTTGCTTCGGCACCAAAGCAACAGGCTGGGGACTGACCTTGGAGGCTCTGCTCCGCCGCTTACGACTAGGCACTTTAGCGGGGCGAGGCTTGGCGGCCGCTCCTCCATTCCATAATCCACGAATGGCTCGTCGCATCGCACGGGGCAGCAAAGAATGATAGATATGCTGCAGCGTGACCATGTTCGCCTCCCCGACGCTGCGGCTTAATGCCTGATAGAACCGAGAGTCAATCTTGACTTATCGGCTTGTGAATAGATTGCGATGGTCGACTTTGCCGAGGCGGCAACCCCAACATGGGAATCTTCTAGGGTGAGCCAGGCGCCTGTCCCTGCACTTCGGCCAGGAGCTCCTGGAGAGTTTCTTCTCTTCCGAATACCTCCACGAAGAACTTATGCCCAAATGATGACACGTGCATCTCATCGGCAAAGAGAGGTTCTAACGGGCTCGTCGTCCAGAGAATGCACGCCCCGTCAGGGCAATAATCATCTGAAATATTCACGAAGCTCGCGCCAGCATTGCGAGAAACGATTTCCGCTCCCTTTGCCAGGTTGGAGAAGCTCCAAGGGATGATGGATGTGTCCGTCTCCGCCATGCTCTGAGGCAGCGAAGCGAATGGTGGAAGAGCCTTTAGGTACTCCTCCATGGTCAGTCTAAAGGTAGGACCGGCGCCGATGACCGTTACGGGCGCGAAGGTAGACAGGATAGGTGTGCTCTGTTCGATTGCTCGCCAGGTTTTGGGTCGATACCGGTCCGATAGGATAATCCTCGACAGCGGCCTTCGAGCGACGAACTGCTCAATTACCTCAAAGAGACCGGGGTAACAGACCATGCCCGGCGTTGTCTTGATCTCCTCCCAACCGGGGGGCGTATGTTCGGCGGGAACGCACCCAGAGTGGTTGATGGCAAGAAAGTTGCCCTTGGGGTAGGCCTCGGCAAACCGCTCACTGCCTGACAAGGCTCGCTCATCTCAAGCTGCAGGAGCGGTCCCCTAAAGCGAAGAACTTCTATGGCCTTTACTATACCAACTGGTGCTGCCGGACCGGATTGGATTAGACCATAGTAGATAGCTGCCAAGCGAAAC
>CAKTFF010000021.1 GCA_934553185.1 uncultured Devosia sp. | reverse complement strand
GCCCTGGCGGATAGCCGCAATGACGCCGAGCGTCAGGCCGATAATGGTGGCCAGGATCAGCGCCACCACGGCGAGCTCGATGGTGGCGCCGAGCCGACCGCCGATGATTTCCGCGACGGGCTGGTTCTGGAAGATCGAGCGGCCCATGTCGCCCTGCAGCAGCGAAGCGAAATAGTCCCAGAGCCGGACATACCAGGGATCGTTGAGCCCCAGGTTGTCGCGGAGGGTAGCGATGGCTTCCGGCGTTGCATCCTGGCCCAAGAGCACGGCGGCGGGATCGCCGGGAATGATCAGCAAGAGGCCGAACGTTACCACCACCATGCCGATGGCCATGGGGATCAGCAGCAGCAGCCTTCTGGCGATATAGGCAACCATGGGTCGGCTCCCTGCTTGGCCCTGGACATGCCGGGGCGGTGAAATGGATCAGGCGATGACGACGTCGTCGACCGCGCGCGGATAATGGGTCATGCTGTCGGGCCCATCGGCGGTGATCAGCACGGTGTCGGCGATGCGGTAGCCGGCAAAGCCGTGGACAAAGATCGCCGGTTCGGAGGAGGTGATCATGCCCGGCTCGAGGATGGTCTGGTCGCCTGCTTCCACCCAGGGCGCCTCATGGAACATGATGCCCATGCCGTGACCGACGCGATGGAGCAGGTATTCGTCCATGCCGCTGTCGCGGATATAGGCGAGCGCCAGATTGTCGGCCGAGGCGCAGGTGTGTCCCGCGATCAGGGCGGCCGTAGCCATGCGCTGCGCCTCGAAGGCGACTTGGTAATGGCCGAGCTGGGTCTTGCTGGGCTCGCCGATAAAGAGCGTCCGTTCGCTTTCGGCGGCACGGCCGCCGACGCGGCAGCCCAGCGACAGGATGATGCTTTCGCCCCGCCTGACCGGATTGCCGGTGGGCATGCCATGGGGAAAGGCCGAGCGCGGACCGGAATAAACGAGGCCGGACGCCAGGCCCTGCACCAGCATCAGGTCGGCATGCTCCTCGTGCATGATCTTCATGGCCTGGCGCGAGACAAAGGATTCGATCTCGATCTCGCTGGGCAGCGTGCCGCCCCCCTGCATGGCATCGGCGATCAGTGAGACACCGGCCTTGACCATCTCGTCGGAAATGCGGGCCGCTTCGCGATGCAGCACGATTTCTTCGGGGTATTTGACCAGCCGCATCTGCTGGACGATCGGCGTCGGCACGACGCGGCGCGCGCCGGAGAATGCAGCCTCGATCTGGCCGATGCGGGCGGCGGAAATGGCGGGGCTATAGCCGACGACACCATTAAAGCCGGTGAAGGCGCGGCCCAGCACATCGAAGGGGCGGTCGACACCTGGAAATTCGAAATAGATGATGGGTTCGGCCGCGATGTTCTGGTGCGCCGCATGGCTCTCTTCGAGCTTGGGCAGCAAGAGCCAGGCGCCGCTCTGGCTGATCGCGAACACCACGGGGCGCTCGGTGGTATAGTGCGAAAACCCGGTCGTATAGATGACGTCGTCATTGGAATCGAGCAGCAGCAGGTCGATGCCGGCCGCGTCCATGCGGGCACGGATATCGGCGTGAACCTTGCGGTAGAAGTCGCGACCGAGGACTTGGTGGAACGCCATGTGCCGTCTCGTGGACAAGAGGAAAAAAGCCGGCCGATACCGCCGAAGCAGTACCGGCCGCAGGTCAGGGAGCGCTTAGTCGGTGAGGCCGATCAATCCACGCAGATTGCCGCGTGGCGTGGCGTGAACCTCCACCGGGATGTCCTTGGAATAAAACAGCTGATAGCCCTGAGCCGAGACGATGTAGTAGGGCAGATCCTGGGCCAGGATCGTCGCTGCACCCTGATAGGCCTGGACGCGGCCGGCCTGATCCAGCGTCGAGCGGCCCTGTTCGAGGAGTTTGTCGACTTCCGGGTTGGAATAGCCGCCCCAATTGGTCGAGCCGCCGGTGGTCAACTGGGCGAACATCAGGCGATCGGGATCGACGATGTTGAGCCAGCCCAGGAGGGCGATCTGGTGCTTGCTCTGCTGCACGTAATTGGTCGAGAAGGACGGCCAGTCACTGATCTGGGCCGTGGCTTTGACCCCGGCCGCTTCAAACATGGCCTGAAGGAATTCAACCGTCTGCACGCGATTGGGATCTTCGCTGTGCGTGGCCAGCGTCACCGCAAGGTCCTGCCCGTCCTTGTCGAGGATGCCGTCGCCATTGCTGTCGGTCCAGCCCATCTCGGCAAACAGCGCCATGGCGCCTTCCATGTCGAAGGTGGGCTGCGAGATGGCGTCCGAATAGGCCCAGGACGAGGGCAGGATCATGGAGTGGGCGACCTGATCGACACCCTGGTAGATGTCGTTGACGATGGTTTCCTGATCCACCAGCTTGGCGAAGGCCTGACGCATCTTGGGATCGGCCAGCAGCGGATCCTTGGTGTTAAAGTTGAGGTAGTTGATACCGAGGCCGGCGGTGATGACATTGCCAAAACGATCATCGGCTGACAGCCGCTCGATGTCTTGCGGAGACAGGGGAGACTGGATCACGTCCAGATCACCCGCTTCAAAGGCCTGGGCACGGGCAGAATTGTCGCCAATGATCTTGAAGGTAACGTTTTCGATTTCGGGTGCGCCGCGCCAGTAGCTTTCATTGGCTTCGAGCACGATTTCGCTGCCGCGGTTCCACGAGACCAGCTTCATGGGACCCGCGCCAACCGGGTTCAAGGCGATGTCGGTGCCGCCTTCGGCCAGCGCTTTGGACACGATGCCCATGTCGAGGTAGCTCAGCAGCGGCGCATAGGGCGCACTGAGGGTGAACTTGACGGTCTGCGGATCAACCGCCTCCACAGCGCTGATCGGGCTGTAAAGCGCGCGCTGGGGCGCGTTGAAGTCGGGATTGACCAGCGTGGTAAAGGTATAAACTACGTCCTCTGCGGTCAGTGGGCTGCCGTCGGAGAAGGTTAGGTTGGGGCGCAGCTTGAAAATGAAGGTGGTCGGATCGGGATTTTCCCAGCTTTCTGCCAGGTCCGGCACGGGCTCAAGCGCCGGCGTGATGTGCACCAGACCCGAATAAATGAGGTCGGCGGTGCGCGAGGCGGTGGAGTCGCGCGTCAGGCGCGGATCAAGCGTGCCGGCATCGACGTCGGCGCCCACGACGATGGTCTGCGTATCCTGCGCGATGGCCGCTGTAACCACGATTGAACTCAGTGCCACAAGGGCGCTGCTCGCCAAAAGAAAAGCCTTCATTGTCCTATTCCCTTTCAAAATGATGCTCAGGCAATTTTGAGTTCGGTGGCGCGCCCTTTGGCCTGCCGAAGTTCGGCCAGGCGCGGCACGAGGATCGTGTCGAGCCCGCCCGGATCAAGCGCATGGCGATACTCGAAACACTGCACGTTGGGGCCCACAAGGCCTGCCACATGGTCGGCGCCCGAAGCGTAGATCACCGCATCGCAGCCGCTGATGACCTCGACCAGATCGGGCGCCGAGGACCAGGTGACGCGAATATCGGACACGTGGGGCGCGAATTCGCGCACGCTGGGGCGCATGATCGCGATATAGTCCTGGAAGTGGGTGACGGCTGCGACCCTGGTCCGTGAATCAAGCCCGGCAAGGCTGCGTCGCGTCCCTTGCGAGGGAAGCATGCGCAGACCCATGACCTCGCCCTGCTCAATGAGGGCCCGCACTTCGGCCTCACGATGGCTGAAGGTGACTACCATGTCGGCGGCGCGGCAGGCGGCGCGCTTGTCTGGGTCAGAGCGCAAGGCGTCGATGGTCACAAGCTCAACCGTGTCACCGGGCGGCAGCACGGCGCGTACCTGTTCCAGGTAATCGCGGCCCGGCCCTTCGAAGATGCACACAAAGACGATGGCGAGCCCTATTGCCGGTCGCCGCATCTGGGCGCGCGCGCTGATCATCGACACCAGCGCCATGGGCGAGACGCCAAGCGCCTCGGCCTTGCTGATGATCGCATCGATGTCGCCGCGCAGGGCGTTGATCGGCTGCGTATTGTCGGCGCCCCGGCGTGGATCACTGGCGGTGAATGCCCCCAGGCCCGCACGCATTTCCAAAAGCCCTTCGTCGCGCAACTGCTGATAGACCTGACTGACGGTCATCGGCGCAACGCCCAGCTCGGCGGCAAGCTGACGCACCGACTGGAGCTTGGTGCCATAGGGCATGTTGCCGAAAGCCAGCGCGTAGCTCAGCAGACCATGAAGCTGCGTGCCCACCGGAACGGGCAGCGACTTGTCGATGCTGGCAGCGTCTATGGGAAACATGTGTTCTTCCGCGCTAGTACACTGACCGTAACAGCACCTTTCCGAAGCATGCAAGACCCCAGGCCTGATTTTTACCCAGCGTTTGCTTTCGCCGAAAATATATGCACTCTACCCCCAAATCTTCGGTTTACGGCCCTTCTAGGCTTGAGGATGAGCGAAGCACGGCTTCGACGATGGCAGCGAAGCTAACAATGATACTCACGATGGTGTACTAATGGACTATGTCAACCTGGGCCGGACCGGCCTCAAGATTTCCCGGCTCGGGCTTGGCTGCATGACGTTCGGATCGCCGAGCTGGGCGCCGTGGGTGCTTGACGAAGCGGCATCGACACCGATCATCCACAAGGCGCTCGAGCTTGGGATCAATTTCTTTGACATGGCCGACATGTATTCGGCTGGCGAAAGCGAAGTCGTGGTCAGCCGCGCGCTGGCGCACGTACCGCGGCACAAGCTGGTGCTGGCCACCAAGCTTTATAACCCCATGAGCCAGGACCCCAACGATCGCGGTCTATCGCGCAAGCATGTCTTTGAGGCGGTGGATGGCAGCCTCAAGCGGCTGGGAACCGACTATATCGATCTTTATCAGCTCCATCGTTTCGACTACGACACCCCGCTCGAGGAAACCCTTGATGCGCTCAACGACGTGGTTCGCGCGGGCAAGGTGCGGTATCTTGGCGCCTCCTCCATGCATGCCTGGCAGTTCATGAAGGCGCTTGGCCTGCAGCGCGCCCATGGTTGGGCGCCGTTTGTTTCCATGCAGCCCCATTACAACCTGATCTATCGCGAGGAAGAGCGCGAGATGATACCGCTTTGCCGCTCCGAAGGCATCGGGGTCATCCCTTGGAGCCCCCTTGCCCGCGGGCGTCTTGCTGGGCGCGGCGCAGATGCTTCCACCCGCTCACAGACCGACAAGACCGCTGGCGCGCTTTATGACCGTTCTGCCGAGCAGGACGATGCGGTGGTAGCCGCCGTCCGCCAGGTGGCCGAACGTCATGACCGCCCGCTTGCCCAAATTGCCTATGCCTGGGTGGCGAGCCGCCCCGGCATCACCGCGCCGCTGGTTGGGATTTCCAAGCTCCACCAGTTCGAGGATGCCGTTGCTGCCCTCGATATCAAGCTCAGCGATGAGGACGTGAGGGCGATGGAAGCGCCCTATCATCCAAAGCCAGTCGCCGGTCACCAGTAAGTCAGGGCAAGGAAGCGCGCAGATGAAACTTGGCAAGGAATTGGCGGAACTGACCGCCGGCATTGACCTTCTCTATCGCAACACGCCGCGCAGCGATGGCTTTCTCGACAAGGAAGGCCTGATCCCGGTGGCTGTTGCCGAGGTGACGCCCCTCCCACTCACTGATTACGACGAAGCGGTGGACGCTTTGAACGCCCTGCGAGCTCGTCTTCCGGCGGAAGCAGATAGCCCGCTGCGCCGCGACTATCTCGACGAGATGATCGACTCGCTGCTGATGCTTGTCGCGACATTCCAGGAAGAAGAGGTTTCCTTCGCCGACCGCGTCAGTCGGCAGATCCGCGTCTCCACCCAGCGCATTGGCGACGATGTGCTCGAGGGTTATCGTAGCATCATTCGCGAAAAACTCGACGCACTCGGCTATACCGGCGGTGCCTTGGCGGACGATCTGGCGCGCTACGAAGAAACGGTGCGCGTCCCGTCCGAGCAGGTGCTCGACACCATGCGGGCGCTGACGCTTGAAGCCCGCGAACGCGTCACCGCCACGATGTTTCTCATGGCTGACCAGTGGATGGAGCCAGTGGGCGTGTCCGCCGTGCCGTTCTCGGCCTATTGCGACTATCCCTCGCGTAAGGTGCTGATGAACCTTGATTTTCCTTATACCCGGTTCGCCCTCAAGCATTTGGCGACGCACGAAGTATTTCCCGGCCATCTTGTGCATCTGGCTTTGCGCGAAACATATGTCGCCCAGGGCACGATGCCGCTCGACGGTGCGCAGGTGGTCACAAGCTCGGCGAGCAGCGCGCTGTTCGAGGGAATTGCCGATAATGGCATGTTCTTTCTCGACTGGATTGAAGGCCCTGAGGACGAGCTCGGCGTTGCGCTGCAGCGCCTTCGCGGTGCCCTGCGCTGCAATGCCGCCTGGATGATGCATGCCGAGGGCATGACGCTCGACGAGATTGTGCCGATCATCGCTCAAGGCGGCTTCCAGGATTTGGTCACCGCACGCTCTCGACTGGCCTTCTTGGGCCATGATCTGCGGGCGCCGTTCGTTTATGCCTATTGGTGCGGTGACATGGCGGTGCACGAAGTGTGGCGCACTGTTCCGGTTGAGCGACGCGCCGAATTCTGGGCGTATCTGTACGGCAATATGCACACGCCGACGACGCTCAAGACCTATTGGGCTGGGCAATGACCGAACACGCCCAAGCTCTCGCGCAATTCGATGCGGCCATTGCAGAGGCGAAAGGGTCCGAGGGTGCCTATGTTGCGCTGCAAGAGTTGGTGCGCGCCACGGTAGGCGCCAAGCTGTTCACGGTGATGACGGTGGACATGGAGCATGATCTCAGCCGACGCGCCTATACGAGCGACCCAGTCAATTACCCGACCTCTGGGACCAAGCCGATCAACTACGGTCCATGGTTCGATACGGTGCACACCCAGCAAGCCTACTTCGTCGCCAACACGATCGACGACATCGCCAAGGTGTTGTTCGACCACGAGCTGATCAACCGGCTGGGCTGCCAATCGATCGTCAACATGCCGGTGATCATCGGCGGCACGCTGATCGCTGTCGTGAACATGCTCGACATTGCCGGCCACTACACACCCGAACGCGTTCAGCTGATAGGCGACGTCGTCTCGGTCCCTGCCAAACTTGCGGTTCTTGCCGCGCGATAACCGCCGGTCTGCCGGAGGCTTTCTTGCCGAGACAATCCGGCGGCCGGCTCAGATGCTCGATCTATGCTGGTGTTATTTCTGCCAGCTGGGTGGCAGGTGCTGCTACCAGACCGTTCATCTTGGTCTGGTAGCAGGTCACAGGCGTCATCCGCTTCACACTGGAAGGCTGGCTTCCTACTCTCCCAAAGCGCCAAACAGAGCTTTTTGCGCTATCTTGAGCGCGCCAATGGCATCGTGACGGCTCTGCGCTTCTTGAAGGGCGTCGATGTCGAGCGCATTGAGACCCTTGGCGGCAGCCTTGAGGAAGTCGATGGCATGGGTTGCCGTGGCTACGCTGTCTTCACGGAACGGAAACTGGTCGAGCTGCCAGACGCCGTTCCAGTTGTTCTTCTTGAGCACGTAGAAGAACTCGAAAAGCTCGATCGGGTGGAGGCTGCCGGCGACGAGGTCATCGTCCCAGGAGCGATAGTTGTCGTTGACGTCCATGCCGAAGAGCCGGCCGTGATCAATGGCGAGCTGGGCGGAGTCTGCTGCTGACTCGCCGCCCATGATGGCGTGGCCGAAATCGAGCAGGATGCCGACATTCGGCAAGCCAATCTTTTCGATGCCCAGAATGGTGCGGGCGACCGAGCCAAAGCTCATGCGCACGCGGGGTTCGCGGGGCTTATATTCGATGACGAATTTGAGGTCCGGGTTTTCCGATGCGAGCTGGCCGACGCCCTCGAGCGAGCGCTGCCATTGCGTCGAGTAATCGACCTGGAATGGATAGTCCCAGCCGTCCTGGCCCGGCCAGAGCTTGACGTAGTCCGCCTTGTGGAAGCGGACGACGTCGCATGCGGCAGTGATCAGCTCGTGCGCTTTGCGGCGGATGCCGGCGTCCGGATTGGTGAAGGCGCCCTTGACGAAGTCGCGGGTATAGATTTCCGGCGTGATGCCGATCACGCCAAGATTGTTGCGATCGAGCGCGGTCTTGATTTCGTCGTCCGAATATTCGCCGCCGAAATAGGGCCAGTTGAGATCCACTACGGATAGATCCTTGACCTGACCGGCGAGATCTATGGCTTCGACGATGTTGCGCGGCGTGCCGTAGCCATCGGTGGCATAACGGTCGAGATAGGTGGCAAAGTGCCAGATACCGGCGCCAAAGCGGGGGGTGGTCATGGGTTTCCTCCAGTATTTTGTTTGTCTTGCGTTGCAAGCGTCTGGGTCACGGCCTTCTGCCAGCGCGAGCGATGTGTGTTGCCAGTTTGCTGGTCCATCAGCGGCGCAAAATGACCAGCTACAGGCACGCCCGGTATGGCAATGCCAATGGCAGAGAAAGCGAGCGCTGCGGCGCCGAGGGCGCTTACTTCAGGAGCGGCTGCTGTGGCGACCGGACGTCCGAGGATGTCGGACTGGAACTGCATGACCGCCTGATTGCGCGAGGCGCCACCATCGGCACGCAATGCGCCCAGCGGCGTGCCCATATCGGCTTCCATCGCGGAATAAACATCGGCCACCTGGAACGCGATGGCTTCCAAGGCAGCCCGGGCAAGATGGGCAGGCTTGGTGCCCAGGGAAAGGCCGGTCACGGTACCGCGCGCGTCGGCGCGCCAATAGGGAGCGCCGAGCCCGACAAGGGCCGGTACGAAGGTGACGCCATTGCTGTCGGGAACCGTCTCGGCGAGCGTTGACAGCGCCTGGGCGTCGGCAAGGCCCAGCAGTTCGGCAGCAAATGCTGCAGCCTGACCCGAAACCGAAATATTGCCTTCAAGCGCATGTTGCACCACGCCGTTCCGGCTCCAGGCAATGGTGCTCGAAATCCCGTGGGTCGAGCGAACGCGGCTTGGTGTCAGTGCCATCAGCGAGGTGCCGGTGCCATAAGTGGCCTTGACCGTGCCGGGCACACGAACGCCGTGGCCGAACAAGGCTGCGTGCGAGTCCCCGATCATCGCCAGGATCGGCGTGCCTGAGGGCAGGGCGGTAACACCTCCCACGGTTGTGCCGAAGCGGCTGTCCGATGACCTGACCTCGGCCAACATGGCTTGCGGCACGCCGAACAAGGCGCAGAGCTCTGCGTCCCAGATCAGCGTTTCGGTGTTGAACAGTTGCGTGCGCGAAGCATTGGAATGGTCGGTCGCGTGAACCGTGCCGCCAGAAAGCTGCCACAGCAGCCAGGTGTCGATTGTGCCTGCACGCAGTTCGCCCGCTTCCGCCCGAGCGTGCGCGTTGGGGATGGTGTCGAGCAGCCAGGCGATCTTGGCCGCGGGGAACAAGGGATCGAGCGCCAGGCCCGTTTTGGCTTCAACAAGTTCAGCGTAGCCTGCTGCCCGCAACGTTTCGCATCGCGGTGCCGAGCGGCGGCATTGCCAGATCACGACGGGTCCGATCGGCTCGCCCGTTATCGCATCCCAAACGAGGATCGACTCGCGCTGGTTGGAGATGCCCACGCCGGCAATCTCGGCATTACCCGCCTGGGCGACGACTTCGGCCACGACGGTCTTTACGCCTTCAACCAAAGCCGTGGCCGACTGCTCGGCCCAGCCGGGCTGAGGATAGGTAACAAGATTGGGCACTGATGCCTGATGCAGAACCCTCCCCATGGCGTCCACAAGGAGCGCCTTGGTGTTGGTTGTGCCCTGATCAATGGCGAGGATCAGCTCGCTGCTCATGTCTTGCGAGCGATGGTCTGACGAACGGCGTCGGCAATGCCGGCTTCGGTGAGCCCAAAATGCTCGAACAGCCATTCGGCCGAGCCGGTTGGAACGAAACCGGGGAAGCCGAGGATGCGCATTGGTACCGGATTGGTGGTGGCGATCACTTCCGCAACGGCACCGCCAAGGCCACCACGAACGGAATGCTCCTCAACCGTCACCACGGCGCCGGTCTCGGCGGCTGCAGCGATAGCGGCGTCATCCAGGGGATTGACCGTTGCCATGTTAACGACGCGTGCCGAAATACCCTCCGCGGCAAGCGCCTTGGCAGCCGCCACGGCGCGATGCACCATGGTGCCAATGGCAATGATCGTCGCGTCAGTACCGTCAACTAGGGTCTCGGCCTTGCCGATCTCGAAAACAGCGCGTTCAGGACGATCGAGCGCCGGGACGGCCATGCGGCTGAGGCGCACGAAGACGGGGCCGTCATGGACTGCGGCCGCCTTGATGGCTTCAGCGGTTTGCCAGGGATCGGCCGGAACGATCAGCTTGAGATTGTTGAACAGTCGCAGCCAGGCGAGATCTTCGATCGAATGATGGGTCGGGCCGAGTTCGCCATAGGCGACGCCGCTCGACTGTCCGATGAGCTTCACATTGACATTGGAATAGGCGATGTCGGCCTTGACCTGTTCCAGTGCCCGGCCCGTGATGAAGCAGGACGCGGCCGAAACAAAGGGCACCTTGCCCCCATTGGCAAGGCCGGCGCCTACGGCGACGAGGGTCTGCTCGGCAATGCCGACATTGACCATGCGTTGGGGAAACTTCTTTTTGAAGCCACCGAGCTTGGAGGATCCGACGCTGTCGCTGACCACCGTCACGATGCGTGGATCGGCTTCGGCGAGCGCCTCTATGGTCGTCGCGAAGCTGTCGCGACAATCAAAAAAGCCGTCTTTCTTGGAAGCAGCAGCGCTCATCAGACCAGTTCCACCAGGGCTTGTTCGTATTGTTCTTTGGTCGGCACGCCGTGATGCCAGGACACATTGTCGTGCATGAAACTGACGCCCTTGCCTTTAAATGTGTTGGCAATGACGCAGAGCGGCTTGCCGCGACCCTTTGGCGAGCGCGACAGCAAGTCCAGCAGTTGGCGATGATCGTGGCCGTCGACCATGCTCACATCCCAGCCAAAGGCGCGCCACTTGTCGTCGAGCGGGTCGAGCGAAGCGGTGTCTTCCGTGCCGGCGCCCTGCTGAAGGCGGTTGCGGTCAATGATGAGCGTCAGGTTCTCGAGCTTGCGGTGGCCGGCGGTGAGCGCGGCTTCCCAGTTGCTGCCCTCCTGCAGTTCGCCGTCACCGGTGAGCACGAATGTGCGAAAATCGGCATTGTCGATCTGGCCGGCAATGGCAATGCCGGTGGCGACGGGAAGGCCGTGGCCAAGGGGGCCGGTATTTGTTTCCACACCAGGCAGGTAATTGCGGTTGGGGTGACCATTGAGTTTGGAGAGCGGCTCCATATAGCTCGACAGGTCAGCTTCGGGGAAATAGCCTGCCGCTGCCAGCACGGAATAGAATGCACCGGTGCAATGGCCCTTGCTCATTACGAACCGGTCGCGCTTTGGATCGTTTGGCCGGGACGGATCGTAGCGCATCACGCCGAAGTAAAGTGTGGCCAGCACATCGGTCGCGGAGAAGTCGCCGCCTGGATGCCCCTGCTGCGCCTCATAGACCATCTGGAAACTGCGGCGGCGAATCCACAGTGCCTTCTCTCGGATCATTGCAACCGGATCGTTGCGGAGGTCGGGGGCGGTTGGGCTCACTGAATTATCCTGTCGCGGCTTGGGCCGGCTCACTTGCGGGCTAAAGTAGTTGCAGTCCTAACGGAGTGGCAACAAGAAAACTCGTGATTTTTTTCGTTTCTTGTTTGGGTGAATGAAATCAGTGCATTAGCCGCTCCCCGTGCGGTTCCGAGTACCGCTCGCACCATTGACAACATGCTTTTTGCGTGTTGGTCATCAGCCAAAACAAAAATAAGCGCAATGAACCGCATTGCTTGGGAGAGCTTGATGATGATGTCTCGGCGGTCGGCCATGCTGGCTTTGGCGCTGGTTCTGCCACTTGCTGGCTGCAAGATCGTACCCATGGCCGATCAAGCATCTGCCCCTGCTGCGGGATTTGATGCCGCAAGCTATGTTCAAGGCATCTGGTCTGACCAGGCGTTGCCCTATTTCACGGAGAACGCTCGTCCGATCACTCAGGTCTGGCCGGCGATCGCGACCGATCTCGCCGCCGCAGGGACAGATTTTGGCTATCGCTCCGGCGAAGGCTCGCCCTGGAGCTTTATCGTTTCCGGCAGCGGCACTGTTGCAGCAAAGAACACCGAATCGCGCGCCGGAACGCTGGACGTGACGGTGGAAGGTCTTCCTGATCCGGTGGTGGTCCAGATCGGACCCGTTGTCCGTGGGAATGCGGTACGAGACGCGCTGCCCTTCGTCTCCTTCCAGGATTTCACCAACCAAATCGAATATGCAAATGCTGGCAAAGCCTTGACCGCTACGGCGGCTGAAGGCGTCGCCCAGAACATCGAAGCCATTGCCGTCGGCGATGTCGTCGAGTTCATCGGCGCGGTCAGCCTTGCTGGTTCGTCAGACCGCTTGCAGGTGACGCCGGTAACGCTTGAGAAAACTGCGCCATGAACGATGTGGTCTTCAGCGCCCGCGCCATCACCAAGGCCTTCCCTGGCACTATCGCCTTACAGGACGTCGATTTCGATGTTTATGCGGGATCGGTGAATGTGCTGATCGGCGAGAACGGCGCCGGCAAGTCGACGTTGATGAAAATACTCGCAGGTGTCGAGCGGCCCACGCTGGGCACTATGACAATGGGCGGCAAGCCTGTGAGCTTTTCCTCGATCCGCGACGCGGCGCGGCAGGGCATCGGCATTATTTTTCAAGAACTCAATCTTTGCCCCAATCTCAGTGTCACCGAGAACATCTTTCTCGGGCGTGACATCACCCAGGCCGGCTTCCACATCGACCGAGCTGCGCAAAAGGCGCGAACAGCCGAGCTGATGGTTCGGCTCGAGCACGCGATCGACCCGGACGCGCTGGTGGGTGACCTGATGATCGGCCAGCAGCAGATTGTCGAGATCGCCAAGGCGCTGGCCGAAGATGCGCGTATCCTGATCATGGATGAGCCAACTTCGGCCCTGTCAGCCTCGGAAGTCGAGGTGTTGTTCAGGGTGATCGGCGAACTCAAACGGGCCGGTGTCGCCATCATCTACATCTCGCATCGTCTTGAAGAGCTGATCCGGATCGGGGACTATTTCACCGTGCTGCGCGACGGGCGCCTGGCAGCATCGGCGTCGCGCAACGACGTCAGTATCCCATGGATCATCGAGAAGATGCTGGGAGCAGGGGAGGTGGTCGCCAAGCGTCCGCCCGCCATCGCTGCGGGTCCAGCGATCCTTGAGGTCGAGCACCTGACGCTGCCGCGGCGCGGCGCCGGCCTGGCCGTGGACGATGTGTCCGTTTCTTTCCGCACTGGCGAGATCACCGCGATCTATGGACTTCTGGGGGCGGGGCGCACCGAACTGTTTGAGAGCCTTTATGGCTTGCGCTCCGGCGCCCAAGGCTCGGTCAAGCTCAGCGGCACGGAACTGGCTGGACGCTCGGTCAGCCACCGCATGAAGGCTGGCCTGTTGCTGGTGCCTGAAGATCGTCAGCGGGACGGGCTGGTGCAGAACCTTTCTGTCGGCGGCAATCTCGGCCTCGCGAGCCTGCGCCGCTTCACCAGGTTTCTTTCTATCTCAAAGGCGCAAGAAAAGCCGTTCCTGCAGCAGGTGATCGCCCAGTTGCACATCAAGACGGCAGGCTCTGATGCGCCGATCACCTCGCTGTCCGGCGGCAATCAGCAAAAGGTCGTCATTGGCAAGTCGCTCTTGGCCGAGCCGCGCGTCCTGCTGCTCGACGAGCCCAGCCGCGGCATCGATATCGGCGCCAAGGCCGAAGTGTTTTCGACCATGCGCGACCTGGCCGATCAGGGCTTGGCTGTCGTCTACACGACCTCAGATCTTAAGGAAACGCATGCCGTCGCCGACCGTATCCTGGTCATGGCCTATGGGCGGATCACAGCGGACCTGCGCGCCGAAGACGCTACCGACGAGGCGCTGGTGCGTGCCTCGACCCTCAAACGCGACGAACTCGCTTTCGCCTAAGGAGCCATCATGTCCACTATCGCTGCGACCGCAAAATCGGGCTCTGAGGGCAATGCCTCGGCGCTCTTGCTTGTTCTCAAGCTCCGCACCTTCATCGCGCTGATCGTGGTGACATTGTTTTTCGCCTTCATGGCGCCAAACTTCGTTTCGGTGGCCAACGCGATCATCATCTCCAAGCATGTGGCGATCAACGCCATCCTCGCTATCGGCATGACCTATGTCATTCTGACGGGCGGCATCGACCTTTCGGTCGGTTCCATCGTCGGGCTGACAGGCATGGTGGCCGGGGGGCTGCTGGCACATGGCCTCCAGTTGCCGATGCTGGGCGTCGTGGTTTATCCCAGTGTGCCCGAAGTCATCGGCATTGCACTTCTGGTCGGCACGGCAATCGGAGCGATAAACGGCTTATTGGTGACCAAACTAGGGGTGGCGCCGTTTATCGC
>CAKTFF010000020.1 GCA_934553185.1 uncultured Devosia sp. | reverse complement strand
GGCCGGCCCCAGGGTGGCGACGATCTTGGCGCGTCTTAAGCGTTTCATTGCGTATCCGTTTCCTGAGTATCCGTGTCGGGCCCGGCTGGGGCGATGGTGTTATCGTCCGGGTCGACCAAAAAGGTGGGGTCTTCGAGATCTTCGGCGCCGTCGGGACCCACAACCGCAGGACCATCGGCGCCGTCGGTGAGCTGTAGCGTCCAGTCGGTGCGGTTCTGTGTATCGATTTCAAAGAAGCCGGTGCGCTCATAGCCGCGAGCGAGGCAATCCTCAACCCCGAATATTGTGAAGGTTTCATCACGGGTGCACATGAAGACCGAGCCGTCCCAGGCGCCACCGCTGATGTCATCGACCGCAAAGATGTAGTAAAAGCGACGCTGCAGATCGCCCTGGTAGAGCACGCGGCAATCGCCCGGAGGAGCCTGCCACCAGCCTTCGCTCATCCAGCCGCGCTCGGCACGGTAGCCCAGCGATACCGATACGAGATTGGGGGTTTCGTTGCAGATGCGCAGGTCAGCCCAAGCAGGCGTCGCACCAACGGCGAGACTTGCGAGCATCGCGCCGATCAGGGTCATGCCGAGACGGAGGATATGCAATCTGGTGCCAGCAAACATCGGGAAACGGTGCCTTCTTTGAGCCCATGGTGACGCATAGGTCAATGGCAAAAGGGGCGATTTGTGGGAATTGGCTTCACGCAACATCGGACCCATGTGGATTGGCTCTGAAAGGGGTTGAACCATCGGGCATGGTGCGATTGAACGGGGCACGAAACGAAAGGAATTCGCATGGCCGTCGAAGACAGCGTTGCTCAGGACCAGTTGCGGGCGTTCATCGAGCGCATCGAGCGGATGGAAGAGGAAAAGGCTGCGATCGCGGCTGATATCAAGGAGATCTATGCCGAAGCCAAAGGCAATGGCTTTGATACCAAGATCCTTCGCCGCATCGTCTCGATCCGCAAGCAGGATGCCAATGAGCGGGCCGAGCAGGAAGCGATCCTCGAGCTTTATATGGCTGCGCTGGGCATGGTGGAAGCGCCACCCGAAGACTGAGGGTCCTTATCGAACGAACCTGTCACGGGGACCTTGCGGGTCCCCGTTTGTTTTTAGCTGATTTGCGTCAGTGCTGCCGCCATGGCGGCTTCGTCATAGCCCAGGGTTGTCAGGGCGGTGGCGACGATGCCCGCACGGTCAAGGCCCGCTGCGGCATACATGTCCGATTGCGTGGCGTGTTCGTCGAAACGATCGGGGATCATCAGGGGGCGGAAGCGCAGCTTGCCATCCAGAAGACCATTGCTGGCCAGAAAAGTTGCCACATGGCTGCCGAAGCCACCGACCGAGCCTTCTTCGGTGGAGAGCAGGACGTCGTGTGTCTGCGCTAGGCGGGCGATCAGTTCTTCGTCGAGCGGCTTGAGGAAGCGGGCATCGGCAATGGTGGGGTTGAGGCCCAGAGCGGCAAGCCGGTCGGCTGCGGCCATGACTTCACTCAGCCGCGTGCCGTAGCTCAGGATGGCAATGGTGCTGCCCTGCCGAACGATGCGGCCTTTGCCGATAGCGAGCTTTTCGCCCCGCGCCGGCATATCGACACCCATGCCGTCGCCGCGCGGATAGCGGAAGGCGATCGGGCCATCCTCATAGGCGACGGCGGTCGCTACCATATGGCGCAGCTCGGCTTCGTCAGCTGCCGCCATCTGGACGATGCCGGGGATGGCGCCAAGATAGGCGGCGTCGTAGTTGCCGGCATGAGTGGGGCCGTCGGCGCCGACATAGCCTGCACGATCGATGGCGAAGCGAACCGGCAGGTGCTGGATGGCCACGTCATGGACGACCTGGTCATAGGCGCGCTGGAGAAAGGTCGAGTAGATGGCGACAAAGGGCTTCATGCCCTCGCTGGCCATGCCGGCGGCAAAGGTCACGGCATGCTGCTCGGCGATGCCGACGTCGAAAATGCGGTTGGGGTAGATTTCGGCAAACTTGTCGAGCCCGGTGCCGTTGGGCATGGCCGCGGTGACCGCAACAATGGTTGGATCGTCCGCCGCTTCCTGAATCAGCGTTTCGGCAAAAACATTGGTGTAGGACGGGGCGTTTGATGGTGCCTTGCTCTGGGCGCCGGTGATGACGTTGAATTTGGACACGCCATGATATTTATCGGCGGAGTCTTCGGCCGGGCCGTAACCCTTGCCCTTCTGCGTGACGAGATGGACCAGGATCGGCCCTTCTTCTGCGTCACGTACATTTTCTAGGATTGGCACTAGGCTCTGGAGGTCATGACCATCAATGGGTCCGACATAGTAGAAGCCCAGTTCCTCGAACAGGGTGCCGCCGGTGAAGAAGGAGCGGGCAAATTCCTCGGTCTTGCGCGCCGGTTCGTGCAGCACCTTGGGCAGCTTGCGCGTCACCGACTTGGCGCCTTCGCGAATGCCGCGATAGACGGGGCCTGACACCAGCCGTGCCAGCGAGGTTCGCAGCGCGCCGGTGGGCGGGGCGATGGACATGTCGTTGTCGTTGAGCACGACGATCAGCCGCGCATCCATGGCGCCGGCATTGTTCATGGCCTCATAGGCCATGCCGGCCGACATGGCGCCATCGCCGATCACCGCCACGACATTGCGCTTTTTGCCCAAAAGATCGCTGGCTACAGCCATGCCCAGTCCTGCCGAGATGGAGGTGGACGAATGGCCGGCGCCGAATGGGTCGTAGGGGCTCTCGGCACGACGGGTGAAGCCGGACAAGCCGTCCTTCTGGCGCAGGGTGCGGATGCGATCGCGCCGGCCGGTCAGGATCTTGTGGGGATAGGCCTGATGGCCGACATCCCAGATGATGCGATCATGGGGTGTATCAAATACCGCGTGAAGGGCGACGGTCAGTTCAACAACGCCCAGGCCGGCGCCCAGGTGACCACCGGTGACCGACACGGCGTCGATCATTTCGGCGCGCAGTTCGTCGGCCACTTGCCGCAGGTCCTCTCGCGGCAACTCCCGCAATTGGGCGGGGGACTGGATGGTGTCGAGAAGGGGCGTGGAAGGCTTGTCGGCCAAACGGGCGGTCCTTTGCCAAAAACGGCGGTAGCCTATGTCTTTAGGCAAGCTGCCGAACCAATGCAAGAAAAGCAAAGCCCCCGCGCCTTGCTGCTACGGGGGCAATGTCTCGAATGTGAAGTTTGTTGCAACGCCAGCAGCCGGCTCTTGCCCTTAGTTCTGGCCCAAAGCGATAGGAGCGGCGGAAACAAAACTGGTGTGGGACAGCCCAGCAGGGAAGTCGCCGACGGCCAGAACCGGCACATAGGTGCCCATTTCGGTAGTGGGGTCGAAGTCAGCCTCATCGTGATCCCAGACAGTCGCAAAGTGAGACGAGGTCAGGGCTGCCGAGGCGGTGAACACATCGGCCACATGCTCGAAATCGGGCGCGACCAGATCAGGCTTGCGCATGTCGGAAGGGGCCGGGCGGCTCGCAATGTGGTCGGCCAGCGCGGCGGCGAGCGTTTCGTCCTGGGCCGGCTTGCTGAAGGCGTTTTCAAAGAGGCCGCTGAAGGGACCCGATGGGGCGCCGCCACCGAGCGAAGCGGTGCGGAGGCCCGTGTCGGCGCTGAGCGGCGACAGCTCGGCCGGGCGGGTGGCCGGTGCCGGCGCTTGCGGGGTGACGGATGCGGCGCTGCCTTCGATCAACTGCTCCATCGAGCGCTGGGCATCGCTTTGCGCCGCGGGAAGGTAGGCGGTCATGGCGGCAGGTGCGTCTTCGGTCATGTGAAGGCGCGGCAGAGGCGTGGGTGCGGTGAGAGCGGCAATCGCGGTTACGGCATCGCCCGGCGCGGTTGCGCCAGCGGTGGCGACCTGCAGGGCCTGCGATTTCACCATCGGCATGGGCGCTGCATCGGAAAGCTCGGAAGGTTCGAGCGGCGCGCTGCCAGCGGTAGCGAAAGGAACGGCCGGTTCAGCAGGGTCTGCTGCGGCGACGGTTGGAATGGCACCGAGGTTAGCCGGGCGCATGGCGGGAGTAGGGGCGAGATCGGACACGGCGGCCTGGGTGCTGGCCGCAGCGATCTGCACCGGCGCAGGCGCTGCCACCGGGGCGCTGGCGACAGCGGTCGGCTGGCTGTCTTCGCCGCCAAAGAACAGGTCCATCAGCGACCGACCGCTGCCCGCGGTCTCGGTGCCGGATGAGCTGCCGCTGCACGGATAGCGGTGGCATTGCTTCCACTCGGCCATGGCGACCTGGTAGCCTTCCTTGGACAGAGGCGTTCCGTCAGTGGGCAGGTGCATGGTCTTGCCGTCGGGAAAGATTTCCTTGAGCTGGGCCCGAGTCATGCGCGGCCAGGCGCGGACGGAGCCGACATCGAGGTGAACGAAGGGGCTGCCCGAGGTTGGGTAATAACCGACGCCGCCCACCTGCTTGCGCATGGCGGTGGCGCGAAGGCGCGCCAGGGGAATGCCGGGGATAAAGAAATCCATCGCCGTGCCGCGCATGTGCTGCGAGTTGTCGGCAACGCCCGACGAATTTTCGGCCAGCATGGCATTGGTTTTTGGGGAGCGATAAGCAGAGACGACATTGACCGGCTCGCTGCCACCAACCTCCTGGTAGACTTCCCAAACGAGATCAAACAGGCGTGGATCCATCTGGGTGGGCTCGTTCCGGCGCCAGTCCCGCAGGAACTGATTGAGCTCGTTGAGCCCGGACTGGACGTATTTTCCATCGCGCTTGAAGACGATGCGCGCCGTTTCCTTGGTGTGGGTATAATAGAGGTAAAGGGCGCGTTCGCTGGCGGCTGCCGCCGGAAGCACCGCCTGCGGCAGGATGGCCGTTATGCTGAGGAAAGCCGCTGCGCAGAACCGCGCCAAATGGTTGCGTTTCACTATGCCAATCCCCATTACGCAGAACTCTACCGGTGAATGCCAGTTATCCGTTCAACCTAGCGCATAAAGACATCGAATTTGTTAACGCTAACAAGTTCTCAACCCAAGCTGCCAAGCATCTCCCGAAACAGACAGTAGGGAGAAAAACGGGCGCAACCAAGGCGAATTTGTTTACGCCGGGTTAACGACCCGCTTTGCTGGGGGGCAGGAGGGTGTTCGCCGATCAGGGAGAGAGTTCGGCCGGAGCGGCGTCAGCCACGATCTCCGGAGCGATCTGGCCTTGGCCCAGGCCCATGGCGGCGATCAGAGCGGCATTGTGGCCATAAACGTCGCCGAAGGATTGCAGCGTCCCGTCAGCGCGGGGGCGGACGGTGAAATAGGCAATGTGGACCGGGATCTGCTGGGTGGGATTGACCCACTTTTCGCTGTCGCCAAACATGGCTTCAAGCGAAGCCCGGGAAATATCGGGCTCGTTGGCCATCAGGGCGTCGGCAAATTCCATGGGGTTTTCGACCCGCACGCAGCCATGGCTGAAGGCGCGCGCCGAGCGGGCGAACAGCGACTTGGACGGGGTGTCGTGCAGGTAAACGTCGTGCTTGTTGGGGAACAGGAACTTGATCTGGCCCAGGGCATTGCCAGGGCCTGGACGCTGGCGCACCCGGAACGGGAAATCATCGGCGCGCACCATGCTCCAATTGACCTGCCAGGGGCTGATTGTGTCCCCATCGAACAGCAGATCCATGTTCTGGTTGTCGATATAGGCCGGATTGTTAAGCACGGCCGGCGCGACTTCGTTGCGGATAATGGAACTGGGCACGTTCCAGTAGGGGTTCACCACCAGGTGGCGGATGTTGTCGGAAAACACCGGTGTCTGGTGCTTGACAGCACCGACAACGACGCGCGTTGCGTATTGCTCGACGCCATCGCGGCTGATGGTGAGGCGATACTCTGGGATGTTGACCAGCACATTGAAGGCGCCGAGATCGCGCGGCATCCAGCGCCAGCGTTCCATGTTGGCGATGATGTCGGCGCGGGTCACCGGAAGGCCGCCATTGAGCGCGGTGAGGGTGGCGGGACCCATAACGCCATCGACATCGAGCCCGAGTTTGCCTTGGAAGGCCTTCATGGCCTCGACAATGGCGTCGTCATAGACGAGGCCATCGGCGGGGGGCAGGCCGAGGCGGGTGCGCAACAGCGGCACCCGGGGGTCGAACATGCCGGGCTTGAGGCTTGCACCGGCTTCGATCTGCAGCGGGCGATCGGCGGCGGTGTCGTCGAACTCGGCCAGAGCGTTCTTAAGCGCTAGGAATTCAGGATGGGTGGGTTCGAGCTGCGCGAGGACCGCGATGGGATCATCGCTGGTGGCGAGATCCACAAGCAGCTTGGCGTCATCGAGCGGCTTGGCGGTGATGTCGAGCAGTTCGTTGACCGATCGGGGACGGATGCGGCCGTTATAAAGGTGATGCGCATAGCGCAGTACGGCACCGGAAAAGGCGGTTTCAAGCGCGGCGAGCTTAAGCGGATCGGTGCCGGCACCGGCCGGGTCGAGATCGGGCGTCAGATAGTCACGCGGGCGCAGGCCCTCGCTTTCAGCACTCTCGAAGAGCTTGAGGATCTTCTGGGCAGTAAAAGAAAAGGCGACATTGCCATCGGCGGCTTGGTCGAGCCAGATTGGCTCGAAGTGCCGGCTGCCATAAAAGAAGTAGAGGCGCTGTGCTTCATCGTAGCGGGCGCTGTCGCCGGACAGGCTGTTATAGGTGGCGCTGAGACCAGCCTTGACGGTTTGGGCGAGTGGCGATTGCGCTGGCGCGATGATGACCGGTGCTGCGGCCAGCGCGGCAATTTCCTGAGCAGAGACCGGAAGGGCAGCGCCAGCCAGGGCGGCGACGAGACTAACCAGGAACTTGCTCATAGGAACTCCACTCAATACAACGCTTTAACCGTGTCCCAAAAAGCCTTCCACCAGCCCCAAAAGACGGAAAAATCAATACTCCGCAAACCTTAACAGGAGCAATCACTCGCGATCTTGTGAGGCGCTGCTGTGACTATCCCGACACGGTGGCTGCCTATGCGGCGTCGTGGATCATCTCCTGCGCCAGCCCATATTCGTGCAGCTTGCGATAAAGGGTGGAGCGTCCGATCTTGAGCGCGCGGGCGACGCGGGACATGCGGCCACCATGATGCTCGATGGCAAAAACGATTGCGGCCCGTTCGATCTCGGCCAGCGCAGCAATGCCGCCCGCCGGATCAAGGAAGCGGTCCGGCAACGGTGCGGGCTGGATGTCGATGCGGGGGCGGGGAGGCGCCGTGTCGATATGGGTTGGGGCAGAGGGGATGGGCAGGGCTTCGATCGACCGGATCGCGCGGTCCCGTCCGGCGGACTGGGCGACGATCTGGGGGAAGTCCACGGTTTCGAGGAACGCGCCGTCGGTGAGCACCACGGCCCGATAGATGGCGTTTTCAAGCTGGCGGACATTGCCTGGCCAGCTATAGCCGTTCAGCAGGTCCAGAGCGGGCGGAGAAATGCCCAGCACACGCTTGCCGGCTTCGGCGGCGAAGCGGGCGATAAACAGTGAAACAAGGGCCGCGACATCTTCCATGCGCTCGCGCAAGGGCGGCACGTAGATGGGAAAAACGTTGAGGCGGTAGAACAGGTCTTCGCGGAACTCGCCGCTTTTTGCCAAATTGAGCAGGCGCCGATTGGTGGCCGAGATCACCCGCACATTGACCCGTTCAGTGCGGTTGCCGCCGACCGGTTCGATTTCACCGTCCTGGAGGGCGCGCAGGAGCTTGCCTTGTATGTCGAGCGGCAGTTCGCCGACTTCGTCGAGAAACAGTGTGCCGTTATGGGCTTCGGTGAATTTGCCCGCCGCATCGGCGAGTGCCCCGGCGAATGCGCCTTTACGATGGCCGAACAGCGTGGACTCAAGAAGGTTGGGGGCGATGGCGGCACAGTTGACGGTGATAAAGGGCTTGCCCGCGCGATCGCTGCTGCCCTGGATGATGCGGGCGACCAGTTCCTTGCCAACGCCGGCTTCTCCTTCGATCAGCACCGGGATGGCCGATCTGGCGGCCTTGGCGCTGAGCGACAGGACGCGTGCCATGGACGGCGCCCGGGCGATCATGTCGGCTGTGGTGAAGGTGCCTGCCTTGCGGGAGCGTTCGGAGCGGATGGCGGCTTCAAGCGCGTCGAGCTTCATGGCATTCCGCAGTGAGATCACCAGCCGCTCGGGCGCCACGGGTTTGACGAAATAATCGGCCGCGCCATTGCGCATGGCCGAGATCACGGTTTCAAGCGACGCATTAGCGGTCTGGATAATGACGGGGGTGGTCAGCCCTTCTCGGCGCATGGCGTCCATCACACCCATGCCGTCAAGATCGGGCATGACGAGGTCGAGGATCATGGCGCCAATATTGCGATCTTCGCGCAGGATCTGAAGCGCCTGCTCGCCGCTGGTGGCGGTCAGCAGCTTGAAGCCGGCCCGATTGGCGACCTCTGCAGTCAGGCGAAGCTGAACCGGGTCATCATCCACAACCAGAACGCGCGTCATTTAGTCTCCAGTCTTCTTGTTGCGGCATCGAATCGTGTGCCGTTTTGGGAGCAGAATGGCCAATGGGTGTTAAGAGCCGATTAATCATGGGGGATGGTCAGGGCGCCGCCGCCGACCCTTCCAATCAGCCCATGGCCTCGTTAAGGTCCGCCGCAATGAACCAGCCGGAGTTTGCCCCATGACCGCCACTGCCCAAAAAGGCCATAACGAGCTCGGCGCCTTGCCGGTCTGGGATTTGAGCGATCTTTATCCGGGCAAGGACAGCCCCGAGTTCAAGGCGGCTATGGATGAGGCCAAGGCGCTCGCAGTCCGCTTCGAGGCTGATTACAAGGGCAAGTTGGCCGAACTCACCAAAGCGGGCAAGCTGATCGAAGCGATCAAGGACAGCGAAAAGCTGGGCGATCTCAGCGGCAGGATCGGGTCTTTTGCGTTTTTGCAGTATGCGCAGAAATCGACCGATCCCGATCGCGCCAAGTTCATGGGCGACACCAATGAGGCGCTGACCAGCCTTTCCACCCGCGTGCTGTTTTTTGAACTTGAACTCAACCGGATCGAGGATGCGGACCTCGAAACGGCCTTCGCCGCCGACCCGGAGCTGGCGCGCTATCGCACCTGGTTTGCCGAGTTGCGCAAGGCCAGGCCTTATCAGCTCGATGATAAACTGGAGGAACTGTTCCACGACAAGTCCGTGACGGCCTTTTCGGCCTGGAACCGCCTGTTCGACGAGACGCTGTCGGGCCTTAAATTCGAGGTGGATGGCGAAAGGCTCAACATGGAGTCAGCGCTGCATCTGTTGAGCGAAAAGGACGAGCGCAAGCGGGAAGCCGCCTTCAAGGCGCTGGGCAAGACGCTCGCCGAGAACACGCGCCTTTTCACCCACATCACCAATGTTCTGGCCAAGGACAAGGAGATTTCCGACCGCTGGCGCGGATACGAGGATATCGCGGACTCCCGGCACATGGCCAATTCGGTGGAGCGCGAAGTGGTTGATGCGCTGCAAAAGGCGGTGGAAGAGGCTTATCCGCGTTTGTCGCATCGCTATTACCGGATGAAGGCCAAGTGGTTCGGCAAGGAAAAGCTCAACGCCTGGGACCGCAATGCGCCGCTGCCCACCAGCGACGAGCGGGTCTGGGACTGGGACAGCGCCGTCAGCACCGTCATGGAAGCCTATGGCAAGTTTTCGCCGCGGCTGGCCGAGGTTGCAGCGCCGTTCTTTGGCTCAGGCTGGATCGATGCGCCCACTGGCGACGGCAAGCTTTCGGGCGCCTTTGCCCATCCGACCGTGCCGAGCGCCCATCCCTTTTTGATGCTGAACTATCTGGGCCGCTCGCGCGATATCATGACGCTGGCGCACGAACTGGGTCATGGCGTGCACCAGCGGCTGGCGGCCGACCAGGGGCCGATCCTCGCCAATACACCACTGACGCTGGCGGAAACGGCGAGCGTGTTTGGCGAAATGCTAACCTTCCGGCACCTTCTCAACAACACCACCGACCCGCAACAGCGCTTTGCGCTACTGTCTTCCAAGGTCGAGGACATGCTCAATACGGTGGTGCGCCAGATCGCCTTTTACAGCTTCGAGCGGCGCGTTCACACAGCGCGTCGGCAGGGCGAGTTGCGGACTGAAGAAATCAATCAGATCTGGCTCGACGTGCAGCGGGAGTCGTTGGGCGACGCGATCGAGCAGAATGAGGGCTACGGGGTGTTCTGGGCTTATATTCCCCACTTCATCCACTCACCCTTCTACGTCTATGCCTACGCCTTCGGGGATTGCCTTGTGAACTCGCTTTACGCGCAGTATGAAAAGTCCCAGGAAGGCTTTGCCGAACGCTATTTCGCGCTGTTGCAGGCCGGGGGGAGCAAGCATCATTCAGAGCTGCTGGCGCCCTTTGGGCTGGACGCCAAGGATCCCCAATTCTGGTCGCTGGGCCTGTCGATGATCGAAGGGTTGATCGACGAGCTCGAGGCGAGCGCCCCCTGAACCACCCTTCAAGCCGCTACTTTTTCGACGACGAGAGACACAATCATGGCCACACATCACCACCCAGCCCATCACACCGAACCGCAGCTGGAATCGCCGATGGACTATGCCCAGCATGAAGCGACCTATAACGGCTTCCTTGTTGCGGTGAAGTGGATCAGCATCGGCCTCGCTGTTGCGTTAGTGGTTCTCTACTTCCTTATCCAACCCTGATCGCAGGGCGCATACAGGCACCTAATAGAGCCTGTCCGTTTGGCAGGCGGGCAGGAGTTTTCTTATGAAGGTTGCGATCGTCCGCGAGCGTTTCGAGGGGGAAAACCGCGTTGCGGCAACCCCTGAAACCGTCGGCAAGCTTGTGGCGCTGGGCGCCAGCGTTTCGGTGGAGCAGGGAGCCGGCCAGGGCTCGCGAATCCTTGATGCGGACTATGCCGCTTCGGGCGCGAGCGTGACCGAGACGGTAGAAGCAGCGCTTGCCGGGGCAGACGTGGTGCTGACGGTTCGGCGCCCGCCGGCTTCGGCGCTCGGGGGTGTTGCTCGGGGCGCGCTGGTGATCGGGGCGCTTGATCCCTATGGCAATGAGGCCGATGTGGCTGCTCTGGCGCAGGCCGGCGTCACCGCCATGTCCATGGAATTCATGCCGCGCATCACCCGCGCGCAGGTGATGGATATCCTGTCTTCGCAGGCCAACCTTGCCGGCTATCAGGGCGTGGTAGAGGCTGCGGCAGCGTTTGATCGCGCGCTCCCCATGATGATGACGGCGGCAGGCACGGTTCGTCCGGCCAAGGCTTTCGTGATGGGCGCAGGCGTAGCGGGATTGCAGGCCATTGCAACAGCCAAGCGCCTGGGTGCCGTCGTCTCGGCGACCGACGTGCGTCCGGCTGCCAAGGAGCAGGTGGAGTCGCTGGGCGGCAAGTTCGTTGCCGTCGAGGACGAGGAATTCAAGCAGGCCGAAACGGCAGGCGGCTATGCCAAGCAGATGAGCGCGGAATACCAGGCCAAGCAGGCTGAGCTGACTGCGCAGCATATCGCCAAGCAGGACATCGTCATCACCACTGCATTGATCCCCGGGCGGCCAGCGCCGCGACTGATCACGCGCGCCATGGTGGAATCGATGGCGCCCGGTTCGGTGATCGTCGATCTTGCCGCCGAACGCGGGGGCAATGTCGAGCTGACGGTGCCTGGCCAGGTGATCGAGCATCAGGGCGTGACCATTATCGGCTACACCAATATGCAGGGCCGCATTCCTACGACGGCGAGCCAGCTTTATGCCCGCAATCTCCTGGCGTTTTTGACGACGCTGATCGACGCCAAGGAAAAAAAGCTCGCGGTGAACTGGGACGACGAACTGGTCAAGGCAACGGTGCTGACCCGCGAAGGCGCCGTGGTTCACCCCAGCTTTGCCAATGCAGCGCCCCCTGCAGCCGCTCCAACGCCGAGCACCGAACCGGCAGCAACGCCGGCGTCGGCTCCCGCGCGGAACGTTGCGCCGAGCGAGGCGGCGCCAACCAGCGGTAGTGCTGCTTTCCGCACCATTGCCACTGCACCGCCAACCAAGAAGCCGGCGGTGCGCAAGGCTGTGGTGCCCGCCATGGCCGATACGCCCAACAAGGCGGCGCCGGGCGTCGAGCAGTCCATCCCGGTTGCGGCCGAGCCTACACCGGCACGGCCCAAGCGCGCGGCAACCAAGAAGGCGGCAGCTGTGATCGACGCGGCGGCGGCGGTGTCGCCCACGGTGATCAAGCCGGTGCGGAAGCGTGCGGTCAAGGCGGCCAGCACCGTCCAGCAGCCGCCTGCCGAGCCTGAACAAATGGCAGGGGAGCCCAAGCCTCCTGCATCTGAGGGAGAAGTGTAATGGAAGCGACGACCGAACAGGGCGCCGATGTCGCCGCAGCAGTTGTTCATGCCGCCACCGGTGGCGCCATCGACCCATTCACCTTCCGCCTCGCCATTTTCGTGCTGGCGATCTTTGTGGGCTATTTCGTCGTGTGGTCGGTGACCCCAGCGCTGCATACCCCGCTGATGAGCGTCACCAATGCGATTTCCTCAGTGATCGTGGTGGGCGCGCTGCTGGCTGTGGGCGTTCAGCTCGCGGCTGACGGGAACTGGGTGTCCAAGGCCTTTGGCTTCATTGCGCTGGTGTTTGCCAGCGTCAACATTTTTGGCGGGTTCCTCGTCACCCAGCGTATGCTGGCCATGTACAAGAAGAAGGGCTGATCTCGATGATTTCTGCAGATTTTGCAGCGCTTCTTTATCTCGTGTCAGGCGTGCTGTTCATCTTGGCGCTGCGGGGGCTGTCGAGCCCGCGCTCTTCGCGGCAGGGCAATACGTTCGGCATGGTGGGCATGGGGATTGCCATCGTCACCACGCTGATGGTGGCGGCGCCGAGCGACTGGATCAGCTGGCTGCTGATCATAGCCGGGCTAGGGATTGGTGGCGGCATCGGCGCCTATATGGCGCGGACGGTCAAAATGACCGACATGCCGCAATTGGTGGCGGCCTTCCACTCGCTGGTTGGCCTTGCCGCCGTGTTCGTGGCGGCTGCGGCGCTTTATGCGCCCGAAGCCTTCGGCATCGGTATTCCGGGCGACATCCATGCGCAGGCGCTGGTGGAAATGAGCATCGGCGTGGCGATCGGCGCCTTTACCTTTACCGGGTCGGTGATCGCCTTTGCCAAGCTCAACGGCAATATGAGCGGCAAGCCCATCATCCTGCCGGCGCGGCATGCCATTCACATCGCCCTTGCCGTCATCATTGTCTTGCTTGTCTGGGCGTTCACCACGTCGGCTGAGCCTTGGCTGTTCTGGGCTATCACGCTGTTGGCGCTGGTGCTGGGCGGGCTGATGATCATCCCGATCGGCGGCGCGGATATGCCGGTGGTCGTTTCCATGCTCAACTCCTATTCGGGCTGGGCGGCAGCGGGCATCGGTTTCACACTGGGCAATACGGCGCTGATCATTACCGGCGCCCTGGTGGGCTCTTCGGGCGCGATCCTGAGCTACATTATGTGCAAGGCCATGAACCGCTCGTTTATCTCGGTGATCCTGGGCGGGTTCGGCGGGGACAGCGCGTCCTCGGCAGCCGCGGCGGAAGATGATCGTCCGGTCAAGCAGGGTGCGGCAGAAGACGCTGCCTTCCTGATGAAGAATGCGGGCAAGGTCATCATCGTGCCCGGCTATGGCATGGCGGTGGCGCAGGCGCAGCACGCTCTGCGCGAAATGGCCGATATGCTGAAAAAAGAAGGCGTGACCGTCAAGTATGCGATCCATCCCGTGGCGGGCCGCATGCCGGGGCATATGAACGTGCTGCTGGCGGAAGCCAATGTGCCCTATGACGAAGTGTTCGAGCTCGAGGACATCAACTCGGAATTTGCCCAATCCGACGTGGCCTTCGTGATCGGCGCCAATGACGTGACCAATCCGTCGGCCAAGACCGACACGACGTCGCCGATCTATGGCATGCCGGTGCTCAATGTCGAGGATGCGGGCACGGTGCTGTTTATCAAGCGCGGCATGGCTGCGGGTTATGCGGGCGTGCAGAACGAGCTATTCTTCCGCGACAACACCATGATGCTGTTTGGCGATGCCAAGAAGGTCACCGAGGATATCGTCAAGAGCCTCGGACACTGACTTCTAAGGCCCGCTTCGGCGGGCCTTTTTGTTTCAGTAGTGCGGCGGCGGCGGCTCGGTCGATGGATCGGCGATGTGGACGCCGGAGCGGACCTGCTCTTCCATCTGATCGAGCTTGCGGGTCAGCAGGTCGATCTGCCGCCATTGCGCGGTGATGGTGGCGTTGAGCTCTTCGATGGTCTGGTCCTGGAAGGCGATGCGGGTTTCGAGCGCTTCGAGCCGCTCAACAAAGGTGTCGTCGCTCATGGTTGCTCCTCAGGCTGCGGCGATCAGCGAGCGGGTATAGTCGCTGCTGATCTCGCCGGCCCGCAACTGGGCGCGCGACAGGATTTCGACTGGTTCCGCACTGCGCATCACCATCAGTCGCTCGCACATATAGCTGATCACCGCCAGGTCATGGCTGACCAGAACAAAGGTCAGGTTCAGCT
>CAKTFF010000019.1 GCA_934553185.1 uncultured Devosia sp. | reverse complement strand
GGAGAAAAACATCTGGGTAATGGCCCGATCCGCCCCCGCATCAAGCTTGCGCTTGAGATTATCGATCTCGCTGTCCCAGTCCGGGCTTTGCGGATGCTTCTCGGGATAAGCCGCAACTGAAATGTCGAACGGGCCGATCCGCCGGAGGCCGGTTACAAGATCAGCCGCGCTCTCGTACCCATCGGGATGAGGCGTGAACTTTTGTCCCACACCCTCGGGCGGATCGCCACGCAGCGCGACAATCCGGTTGATTCCCGCCGCCTGGTAGCCGCGGACCACCGCATCGACCTCCTCGCGCGTCGCACCCACGCAGGTCAGGTGCGCCGCCGCATCGACGCCGGTATCGGTCTTGATCGATCGCACCATGCGCAAGGTCCGCTCACGGGTCGACCCGCCCGCGCCATAGGTCACCGACACAAAGCTGGGTTTGAGCGGCGCCAGCTTGTCCACCGTGTCCCAGAATTTTTCCTCCATCGCGTCGTTCTTAGGCGGAAAGAACTCAAAGGAAAGGTCGAGCGCTGGCCGCTGGTCCGCCGTTTGCCGGCTGGTGCGCAGATTGTCGTCAAGCATGGCTAAATGGTTCCTTGAGGCGTGTCGCTGAGGCGCCAGAGGCACACGGTCAGCCCGGCTTCGGTGTTGTCGCTGGGGAACTCGCGGCAGGAGTCCACTCGGAGATTTGCCGCCGCTGCCCAGCCGCTCATCTGCGCCTGCGACAGGCCCAACCGCCGATGGGCGTGCTCCGTACGCAGGAATTCCATGTCATGGGGCGCGAAATCGACGATCACCATTTCCCCACCCGGCTTGAGCAGCCGGCGCGCCTGCGCCAGCATCCGCCCCGGATCATCGAAATAATGCATCACCTGATGAACGACGATAACATCGGCAGGCCCGGCGCTGAGGTCCACATCGCCAATGTCGCCCAACCGAACCTGCGCATGGTTGATGCCAGCGCTGGCCAGCCGCGACCGCGCCACCGACAGCATCTCGCGGCTCGAATCGATGCCGATCCCGTGCTTGTATGACCCGGCCAGCACCTGGAGCATCCGCCCCGTGCCGGTCCCCAGGTCGATCAGCGTGTCCACCGGCCGCTCTGGCAGAGCGTCACGCACAGCGGCCTCCACCGCCTCTTCCGGCACATGGAGTGTGCGAAGCAGATTCCAGCTGCCTGCCACGGTGGCAAAATACTGCGTTGCCCGCTCCTGCTGCGCCCAGCGCACGGCCTGCTGGCGTTCGATATCGCGGCTGCGCTCGATATCACCGTCATCGACCCGGGCAATCAGCCATTGCGCCAGTTCTGCCCCGAGCCCCCCGCGGCTCAGGGCATAATAGGCCCAGGCGCCTTCGGCATTGCGCTCGATCAGCCCGGCATCGGCAAGCAGCTTGAGGTGGCGCGACACCCGCGGCTGGCTTTGCTTGAGGATCTCGGTCAGGTCCTTGACCGAATGCTCGCCATCGGCCAGCAAGGCAAGAAGGCGCAATCGGGTCCCCTCACCCGCCGCCTTCAGCACCCCAACCAGATCCTCCAGCGCCGCCATCCAAACCCTCACCAGATATAAAGATGTCTTTATATCCCAGACTCGGTTTGGTCCAGCGCTTTTTCTTTTGCTCCCCTGACGCGTGCTGACACGCGATGTCAGCAGGCACCACGTTGTCGCTGTATTCTCTGATGGAGCCTCCAATGTCCCCCTTCGAAGACACGATCATCGACCATCTCAATATCGGCGTTTCCGATGCCGAGCGCTCAAGAATTTTCTATGAGAAAGTGCTCGCGCCGCTCGGCCTCAAACTGCTGATGAGCGTGCCGGCAAAGGACGCTGAGCCTGATGGCGAACAGTCCAGGGTTGGTGGAACCATGCACGGCTTTGGCCGGCAGTATAAGCCACTCTTCTGGATCGTTGGCGGTGCCAAGGTTGGTGAAGCAACCCACTTTGCCTTCATCGCACAGACTCGCGACCAGGTAGACGCCTTTTATGCTGCAGCTTTGGAAGCTGGTGCTACCGACAATGGCCCGCCAGGCCTTCGGCGCTATCACGAAAACTATTATGCAGCCTTCGTTCACGACCCGGACGGCATCAACATCGAAGCTGTCTGCAACGCTGCGCCTTGAAACGAGATGGGCCACCCGAGTTGGGTGGCCCATTCTCTTATGCCATAGCGGCTGCCCGCTCCTCGGTAACGGCACGCTTGCGGAAGGCGTGGGCACGCCAGAGTTCGAAAATGCCCGTGGCCTCATCCCGCTCGATGGCCTCGAACCGGCTCAGCACCATCTTGCGGTCTGCTTCACTCGGCAAGTCGCGCCACGGCAAGGTCTTGACCACGGCGGCAAACAGCTCCGGCGTCAGCCCAGCAGCGCGTAGGGCAACGGTCACCGCCACATAGTCCTGGCTCGCCAGCCATTTGACGATCACTTCCGGCGCCACCCGCAGCATCACGGTCAGCGCCGCCGCAGCATGGTGGCCATAGCCAAACCGGGCAAAGCGCGTCAGCGCCCGCTCGTCGAGCTGCTTGCGGTCGCTCAGCGCCTTGACCTGGTTATAAGCAACCTTCCACTCGGTAGCAGAGAAGCCGGCGCGATTGCGCAGGTGATTATAAACCACCGCATTAACCTTGCCGACCGCCACGGGGTCAATGCTCCGCTGGCCCGCGCCCAGCGTTTCGAGCACCTTGTTGGCCACGGTGTCGATCTCTCCGCGCAGCGACCGCCAGTCGATATTGGGGCGGTTACGCAGGTCGGCGGCAATTTCGGTGTCGCGCTTGGCGCGCTGCACCAGCTTTTCCAGAGTCGCCTTGTCGAACTCGGCATTGCCGTTCCGCACCAGCCGCACCACGGACGATTTCTGCCCATGCTCGACGATCGCTTCGCCGACCCGTTCGGGCACAATGGTGCGCCCTGCAATTGCCACGCGATGTTCTTCGCTCTTCTGGCCGATGATGTCGATCAGATCGTCGTCGCTGAGCACATTGGAAAATTCGAGCAGCGGCCGGGCCACCTCGATGTCGTCATTGGCGAGCTTGACCACCACCGTGCCCGGTGCCCGCTCCAGGGGCGCCAGGAGCTTGGCCACATGCACCCGCGCCTCGACCTCGACCAGTTCTGCCAGACGGCACAGCACTTCGTCATACTGAGCAACCTGCTCGTCGTCACAGCGATCCGACACATAGGAGAACAATTGCGCCATGTTGCGGAACAGCTGATCGCGTTCGGAATGGTTGTCGTCTCCATTGAGGACACGAAAACTCGAAAACGCGCGCTGTCCCTCGTCAAGTTCGCTCATCGGCTTATTCTCCGGGCTTCTGCCACACTCTAGTAGGGTGAGCATGCACGCCCAGCCTGTTGTGTGCGCTGAAGGGAGCGCCGGAGAATTAATTCAAATTGTTCGCAAAAAAGGGGCATGGACTTTCGCCCATGCCCGCTTGAGCCTTACTCCGCAGCGCCAGCGCTGTGGCTGGTCATGATGCTCGATGTCTTTTCGTTGTCGCTCTCGCTTTTGACCTTGGCGATCGCTGCGCGAACACCGGCGCCATAGGCGGGGTCGACCTGGTCGAACAAAGCCAGCTGCCGGTCCTCGATGAACTGGGGAATGCCGTTCATTGCTTCAGCAATGTTGCTGAACAGCCGGCTCTTCTGCCCGTTATCAAACAAGTTGAACAGCGCCCTGGGCTGGGAGAAATGGTCCGCCGTCGCCCGGTAGTCATAGCGGCCCACCACGCCCTCATAACGATGCGGCGGCTCGGCGACCGATGGATCCTCCACTGGCCCGCCAAAGCTGTTGGGCTCGTAATAAGCATCCACATTGGTGCGCAGCCCGAACGTGGCCTCGCCGTCGCGGTGATAGTGGTGCACGGGGCAGCGCGGCTTGTTAGCCTCGAGCGACTCGTAATGCGTTCCCACACGGTAGCGATGCGCGTCAGGGTAGGAGAACAAGCGGCCCTGCAGCATCTTGTCGGGCGAAAAACCGATGCCGGGCACCACATTGGACGGGTTGAATGCGGCCTGTTCGATATGAACGAAATAGTTGTCCGGGTTCTTGTTGAGCTCGAGTTCGCCCACCTTGATCAGCGGGTAATCTGCATGCGGCCACACCTTGGTGAGGTCGAACGCGCTCCAGCCGGTCTTTTCCTCAAAGGTCTGGGCTTCCATTTCCGGCATGACCTGGATGAAGAAGGTCCACTTGGGGAACTCGCCCTTTTCGATCGTCCCGAAAAGCTCTTCCTGGTAGCTCTCGCGCGACTTGGCGATCACCCCTTCGGCTTCACGATTGGTGAAGGTGCGGTGTCCCTGCTGGGTCTTGAAGTGGAACTTGACCCAGAAACGCTCATTGTTGGCATTCCACATCGAGAAGGTGTGCGAGCCATAGCCGTTCATATACATCGGCGCGGTCGGAATGCCGCGATCCGACATCAGGATCGTCACCTGATGCAGCGATTCAGGGCAAAGTGACCAGAAGTCCCACATTGCCGTGCCGGAGCGCAGATTGGAGCGCGGATGGCGCTTCTGGGTGTGGATGAAGTCGGGGAACTTATAAGGGTCGGCCACGAAGAACACGGGCGTGTTGTTGCCCACAATGTCCCAATTGCCTTCCTCGGTATAAAACTTGATCGAGAAGCCGCGCACGTCGCGCTCGGCATCAGCCGCGCCCTGCTCGCCGGCAACCGTGGAGAAGCGGAGCAGTAGCTCGGTTTCCTTGCCCACTTCGGAAAACAGCGCCGCGCGGCTATAGCGCGTGATGTCTTCGGTCACCGTCAGCTTGCCATAGGCGCCCCAGCCCTTGGCATGCACCACGCGCTCCGGGATACGTTCGCGGTTCTGATGCGCGAGCTTTTCAATCAGCTGATAGTCTTCCAGCAGCACCGGGCCGCGCGGTCCGACGGTCTTGGCGTTGTTGTTGTCGGCAACCGGTGCGCCGGCTGTGGTGGTCAGTCTTGGCCTGTCGGTCATGGCTCGCCCCTTCGAACGGTTCTAAAGAACAAACCTTGTGCCGTAGCTTTCCCCATCAGGCAAATTGATTGATCCTCTTGGCGTGATAAGCTCAGCCTATCATGACGCTTTCCCTTAAACAGCTCCGCTACGCCACGACAGTCGCACAAACCGGCCATTTTGGCCGCGCCGCTGCGGTCTGCAACATCAGCCAGCCGGCGCTCAGCCAGCAAATTCTGGCGCTTGAGCAATTCTGCGGCACACCCCTCTTCGACCGGCTCAAGGGCGGCGCGCGGCTCACCCCCTTTGGCGCCGAGTTCATCGCGCGTGCACGAACGGTGCTCGACGGTGCAGATGCCTTGCAGGCCTTTGCCGAAGACCATTCGGGCAAGCCTGCCCGGCCCCTGCGCTTCGGCCTCATTCCCACCGTCGCACCTTACCTTTTGCCCGACATCTTTCCCGCGCTCACCGCCGCGTTGCCGGACACGACCTTCACCGTCAGCGAAAACCGCACCGACGCCCTGATCGACGCCCTGGTCGATGGCAGCCTCGACATCGCCCTGATCGGTACGGCACCACCAGAGAACGGGCCGCGCCTTCACAGCCGGCCGCTGTTCCACGACACCTTTGTGCTGGCAACCAGCACAGCCGAGGCGGCCGCCGCCCCGATCTCACTCGGAGCGCTGGCACCCGAGCGCATTCTCCTCCTCGACGAAGGCCATTGCTTTCGCGACCAGACCATTGCTGCCTGCCATCTCGACAGCGATCCCGGCGCCCGCACCTTCGCCGCCACGTCCCTGTCCACCATCGTTGAATTTGTCGCCAACGGTCAGGGCGTGACCCTCCTGCCCCGCATCGCTCTGCGCAAGGAAGCAGCGGATCGGCGCATCGCCATCCACGATCTCGCCTCTCCCGGCGCCGGCCGCACCTTGTCGCTGGTCTGGCGCGAAGCAACGCCTTTCGCCCAAACCTTTAACGCAATGGCCGACGCAATCAGCCGGGCGCTGCCCGCAGGCAGCTAAGGCGGTAAAGCCGCGTCGATCGATCAAAGCCAACCTTTTGCGGCGCCCTGCGTTGACACTCTGAGCGCCTCCGGGCGCCCCAACAAGCAAAAGCACAAGCAGGAGTTTGCAATGAAGAAGACCGTTACCTGGGTACTGATCGCTGATGGCGCACAGGCCCGCGTCCTCGAACATGGCGGACCCGGCAAGGGATTGCGGCAGGTGGAAGGTCTCGACTGGAACGACGGCCAGCTTCAGTCCCAGGAGATCGTGACCGATCGCCCCGGCAGCAAGAGCGGCGGCGGCGCTCATGGCGGCGGCCTCGAGCCCCGCACCGATCCCAAGGAACATCGCGAAACCGAATTCGTGAAAACGGTCGCGGCAATGCTCGACCGGCAGCAGCAAAAGGGCGCCTTCGATCGCCTGGTGATTGCGGCTGCCCCGGTGGCTTTGGGCGACCTGCGCAAGGCCATCTCCCCGGCCGTGCAGAAACTTGTTGTCGCCGAGCTCAACAAGGATCTCAGCAACATCCCAACCGACAAGCTCGACAGCCATTTCGACGGCATCCTCGCCGCCTGATCTCGAACGAAATCAGAGAGATAACCAAAGGGGCCGACTCACCGCATCATCGGGTGGTCGGCCCTACTCTTCGTCCACATCATCATCGTCGCCGCCCTCGATCGCGTCGAGAAACTCCAGCAGCAGAGTATCGACCAGGTCCGGCCGCTCAAGGCTGGGCAAATGCGCCACCCCCTCCAGCATCACCGCAAAGGCATTGGGCATTTCCTCAGACAGGTGCTCGTGCCGCTCGATTAGGGCGGTGAAATCCTCATCCCCCACCACCAGCAGCGCCGGCGCACCCACCTCTCCCACCCGGGACCATGCTTCGCGGGGCTGTTCTTCCTGCGTCAGCGGCGGCTTGCTCAAAACAAGCCCGTTCATCTGCAAGAACAACTCGCGCGCAGCGCCCGTAACCCGTCCGCTTTGCGCCCGCGGCCCATCGAGCCAGGCATGCGCCTCGACCCGATTGATCATGTCGATATCGCCTCGCTCGTAGGCCAGTTCTTCTGCCGCCTCGATTTGCCCTTCAGCCGCCGTCGCGGTCCAGGGCGCGCCGGTCACCGACGTGCCGATCAGCACCAGCCCAATCACGCGGCCGGGATAGCGCAGGGCAAAGTCCAGCGCCAATCCGCCACCCATCGAGCACCCCACAAACACCGCCGCATGAATATCGCGATCCTGCAGCACGGCCAAAAGGTCATCGAGGTGGCTGAACGGCACGTCGGGGCTTTCCGTCTCGCCATGGCCGCGCCGGTCATAGCTGATAGCCTGCCAGCCCTCCTCGGCCACCATCCGCATCTGCCCGTCCCACATGCGCTGGTCGCACACGCCGGCATGGAGAAACACCACCGGCAGGCCCTCGCCCAGCGCCCGGCACGCCAACGCCGCACCGCCGGATCGGACCGTGAATGGGGTTCCTGTCACGCGCAGCTCTCCGTTCAGTGGTGTCGCTCAACCTGCGGGTGGACCAGTTCCGGCGAGCCGGGCCACAAGCCCGGCCCGCAATGCCCGCCTTACCGCGTCAGCGGCTTATACGTTGCGCGCTTGGGGTTCACCGCATCGGCGCCGAGCCGGCGGATCTTGTCCTGCTCGTAATCGGCGAAGTTGCCCTCGAACCATTCCACATGGCTGTCGCCTTCAAAGGCCAGCATATGCGTGGCTAGACGGTCGAGGAACATGCGATCGTGGCTGATGATCACGGCGCAGCCGGCAAATTCCTCCAGCGCCTCTTCAAGCGCTGCAAGCGTTTCAGTGTCGAGGTCGTTGGTCGGCTCGTCAAGCAGCAGCACATTGGCCCCGCTCTTGAGCATCTTGGCCAGGTGCACGCGATTGCGCTGCCCGCCCGAAAGATTGCCCACCTTCTGCTGCTGGTCCCCGCCCTTGAAGTTGAACGAGGACGTATAGGCGCGCGAATTGACCTCGCGCTTGCCCAGCAGGAGCACCTCGTCGCCTTCCGAGATTTCCTCCCAGACAGTCTTGTTCGGGTTCAGTGAATCCCGGCTCTGGTCGACATAGCCAAGATGAACATTCTCGGCCACGGTCACCGTACCGGTGTCCGGCGTTTCCTGTCCGGTCAGCATCTTGAACAAGGTCGTCTTGCCCGCTCCATTCGGCCCAATAATGCCGACGATCCCGCCCGGCGGCAGCTTGAACGAAAGATTATCGATCAGCACCCGGTCGCCAAAGGACTTGCTCAGGCCCTCGATGTCGATCACGTTGTGCCCCAGCCGCTCGCCGGCTGGGATGATGATCTGCGCCGTGGACGACTGCGTCCGCGCCTCGTTGAGCTTGACCAGATCATCATAGGCCTTGATGCGCGCCTTGCTCTTGCTTTGGCGGGCCTGGGGCGATTGCCCCATCCATTCGCGCTCGCGTTCCAGCACCTTGGCGCGCGCCGCATCCTCGCTTTTTTCCTGGGCAAAGCGCTTGGCCTTGGCGCCCAGATAAGCCGAGTAATTGCCTTCGTACGCCACGCCGCGGCCACGGTCGAGCTCAAGGATCCAGCCCGTCACATTGTCGAGGAAATAACGATCGTGGGTGATGATCAGCACCGCGCCTTCAAATTCGCGCAGGTGCCGCTCGAGCCAGGCGGTGGTTTCAGCGTCAAGGTGGTTGGTCGGCTCGTCGAGCAGCAGCAGGTCCGGCTTGCTCAACAGCAGCGCGCAAAGCGCCACGCGGCGCCGCTCGCCACCTGAAAGCTTCGTGACATCGGCATCGCCGGGCGGGCAGCCCAGCGCTTCCATCGCCACTTCCACCTGCGATTCCAGGTCCCAAAGATTCTCGGCGTCGATCTTGTCCTGGAGCTTGGACGCCTCGTCCGCCGTCTCGTCGGAATACTCCATCATCAGCTCGTTGTAGCGATCGACGATGGCCTTCTTTTCCTTGACCCCGGTCATCACGTTGCCAAGCACGTTGAGCTGCGGATCGAGCTCGGGCTCCTGCGCCAGGTAGCCCACCTTGGCGCCCTTGTCGGCCCAGGCTTCACCCTGAAATTCGGTATCGAGGCCGGCCATGATCTTGAGCAGCGTCGACTTGCCAGAGCCGTTCGGGCCCAGCACGCCGATCTTGGCATCGGGGTAGAACGAGAGGTGGATGTTGTCCAACACCTTCTTGCCGCCGGCATAGGACTTACTCATTCCGTGCATATGGTAGATGAACTGGCGAGCCATAGGCTGCGGACCTCTTCGGTGATTGGGGATTTGCCGCCTATGTAGTCCAACACGGGCCGGGGGGCAACGGCTGCCCTGGCCGGGTTGCGCGGCGGAACGAAGGATGTTGGCGGGCGTTCCGTCAGCCCCGGAGAACATTGCCGTGTCCCAGCCTACCCTGCCCTTTGCGCCTGAACCGACACAAGGCATGTCCATCTTTGCCAGCGTCGCGACCTTCGCCCTGGTCGCTGCTTTTCTTTATCTTGGCGCCGGCATCCTGGTGCCCCTGGTTCTCGCCATTCTGCTGGCCTTCGCCTTGGCTCCGCTGGTGACCTGGCTGAACCGGCGTTTGCATTTTCCCGACCCGATCGCCGTCATCGTCGCCGTCATCCTGGCTCTGGGCGCCTTGGGCAGCTTTGTGTTCCTGGCCGGTGTCCAGGTCATGAACCTGGCCGAAGAACTACCCGGCTATCAGGAAACCATCTCCGCCAAGGTCGGCGGCCTGCAACACCAGTTTGGCGATAACTCGCTGTTCAACCAGCTCAACGACACGCTCACCGGCCTGACCGCGCAGGTTGAAGGCGCAGCGGAAACCCGCCCCGGCGCGCCCATTCCCGTCACCATCTCCAACGACATTGCGCCCATCGGCATCCTGAGTTCGGTACTCGGTTCCATCATTGGCCCCGTCGCCACGGTCGCGATCGTCGCCGTTTTCCTGATCTTCCTCCTCATGGGCCGTGCCGACCTTCAGGAACGCTTTATCCGTCTGGTCAGCGGTGGCCGCTACAGCAAGGCCAACCTTGCCATATCCGACGCCAGCCGCCGCGTCGGCCGTTACCTGCTGATCCAGCTTGCGGTGAACACCGTCTACGGCACCATCTTCGGCCTTGGCCTGTGGCTCATCGGCGTTCCCAGCGCCATTCTCTGGGGCCTGCTGATCATCCTCTTTCGTTACATTCCCTTTGTTGGCGCGCTGATCATTGCCACGGTCCCGTTTCTGCTCGCCTTTGCGGTCGATCCGGGCTGGAACATGCTGCTCATGTCGGTTGGGCTGTTTCTGGTGCTCGACCTCACCACCGCCAACGTCATCGAGCCGCGTCTTTATGGCTCCAGCACCGGCGTCTCCGCCCTCGCCATCCTGCTGTCGGCCATGTTCTGGGCCACCATGTGGGGTCCGGTCGGACTGATCCTTGCCACCCCGATGACCGTATGCCTTGTGGTGATTGGCCGCCACCTGCCCCAACTGCACTTCCTC
Organism: uncultured Devosia sp.; assembly: GCA_934553185.1. Lineage (GTDB taxonomy): Bacteria > Pseudomonadota > Alphaproteobacteria > Rhizobiales > Devosiaceae > Devosia. The sequence continues at coordinate 4,067 of CAKTFF010000019.1, read as the reverse complement.
GAAACGCTGCTGGGCAGCGAGCCGGTGCTCTCGCCGCCCGAGCGGCTCTACCAGCGCATGCTGCGTGGCAATAGCGAAGACGCCATCGATCTGTCCGAAAGCTATATCGAGGCACACGACACCCCGCGCTACCTCAACGATGTCATGCTGCCTGCCCTGCGCATGGCTAGCAGCGAGCTGGCCGATGGACCCGAAGCCCTGCCCCAGCGCCGGCTGCTGGTTCAGTCCTTTGATGCTGTTCTTGCCGAAGTCAGCGATGTCGAACTGCCCGAGCACAGCAGCATCCTCCTGATCGGCGGACGCACCGAAATCGATGAATGCGCCGCTAAGCTCTTGGGCATCCGCCTCGCCGCCGAAAACCTCGTCAGCCATGTCCTGCCGCCTGTCGCCGTTCGCCAGGAAGCCATCGGCCGTCTCGATCTTGAAGGCGTGGAGGTGATTGTCCTCGTCTTCATGGGTGACGACATTCGCGCCCAGACCCGCTATGTGTCTCGCCGCCTCCGCCGCATGGCGCCAGACGTTCGCCTTGTGGTTTGCACCCTCAATGACCTGACGGCCGAAGAATCAACCGAAAGCCTTCACGTGGACGCACTTTATCGTTCGATGGAGGATGCTGCCGAGGGCGTGCTGAGCCGGCTGAACCAGATCGGGCAGAGCCAGCGCCGCAAGCCGGAGCCTTTTGCCGGTGCCGGGCGTGGCGACGATGCTCTCGGCCGCGCCATCCAGGAGATTGCCGACGCGTTCGACATTCCTTTCGCCACAATCAACCTCTTGCACGACGATCGTCACGTCGAGGAGGAAGACTCCTTCCGCCTCACCACCATTGTCGCCGAAACCCGCAAGCCGCTGGTGATCCAAACCGGTACGGTCAATCCGCTGGTGGGCGAGAATGCTTATCTTCTCTCCAATGGCATCGACCTTTACGCCGCCGCTCCCCTCGTTCTGCCCGATGGTACCGTGGTCGGCGCACTGGCGCTGCTCGACTACGAACCGCGCGAGTTTACCCTCGGTGACGTGTCGCGCCTGCAGGCAGCAGCGGATGATCTGGTTGAGCGCTTCGCCAACGGAGAGCCTGAGCCCACTGCGGCGCGGCCGGGCGATCTGGTGGACGGGGCCGTTGTAGTCTAGGCTCAGCAAACACCTTGGCGAGTGCCCCAATGTCCTTCCGCTTCCCCCGTCGTGGCCGTACCCTGGCCGCAGCCCAGCGCGCCGAACTGACCGTGATCGATCTTGAGGGCCGGCAAGAGGTGATCCTGGTCGCCGACGAGGTAATCGAGGCGCCCAACTGGTCGCCCGATGGACAATGGCTCATATTCAACAGCGGCGGCGCGCTGTTCCGCATCCCCGCCGTAGGCGGCGCTCCCGAACAGATCGAGACTGGTCCCCGCGCCGATCTCAACAACGACCATGTCCTCTCGCCTGATGGCAAGATCATCTATGTCAGCGCCGACGATGGTCACCTCTACAGCCTACCCTTTGGTGGCGGCACGCCGCAAAGGTTGTCCAACACTCATCCAACGCCACACCATTACTATCTTCACGGCATCTCGCCCGACGGCCAGACCCTGGCCTACGTCGCGGTCGAGCAGCCCGGCGCCGAGCGACGGGCCAACATCTTCACCATTCCCGCGGCTGGAGGGTCGGACAAGCGCCTCACCGACCTCCCCATGCCCAATGACGGTCCGGAATATTCCCCCGACGGACGCTGGATCTACTTCAACTCCGAGTTCGCCGCGACCGAACCAGGCCATGCGCAGATCTTTCGCATGAATGCAGCTGACGGCAGCGGCGTCGAGCAGCTGACCTTTGACGAGCGGGTGAACTGGTTTCCCCACCTTTCCCCCGACGGAACCCAGCTCGTTTACCTCAGCTTCCCGCCAGGCACGCTGGGCCACCCCGCAGACAAGCCTGTCGAGCTCCGACTGATGGCACCGAACGGCGGCGAACCCCGAGCTCTTGCAAGCTTCTTTGGCGGCCAAGGCACGATCAACGTCAATTCCTGGGCACCGGACTCACGCCGCTTGGCCTTTGTCGCCTATCCGCTCGGGTGACTAAAACTGCCAGCCAACGGACGTGATCATGGCAAGGTGGAACAGGCCGACCGTGTTGTTGTTATCCTTCCATCGCACTGGAACAACCACCGGATCTTTCCCATGCCAAGACTGTCGCTCACAGCAGCCATCCTCCTCGTCGCGGCTCTTCCGATTGCTGCACAGGACACGCCCTCAGCAATGGCCAGCTTCATCGGCGTGGATGGTGCGGAGCTGGGCTCCGTCACCCTGACCCAGGGCAATGGTTCGGTCGCCATCACCGGCGACATCATGGGCATCCCCGCTGGCGATCATGGGTTCCACTTCCACGAAACCGGCAATTGCGATGGCGCCGACAACTTCGAGAGTGCCGGTGCACACTTTAACCCGACCGATCACCAGCATGGTCGCGAAAACCCTCAAGGTCCTCACGCCGGCGACCTGCCCAACCTCTCCGTGACCTCCGACACCACCACGGCCATTACCCTGGACTCCGATCTGATCTCCCTCGCCGAAGGTGACCCCGCCTACGTCTTTGACGCCGACGGCACGGCCCTCGTCATCCATGCCAGTGCAGACGACAACGTGACGGACCCGTCCGGCAATTCGGGTGACCGCATTGCCTGCGCCGTGATTGAAGCCAATACCGCTCCCTGATCCGGCTGCAGCCAAGCCACAGCCCGGTCCTGGAGCCGAGCTTTTGTTGTCCCCTTGAACCACGATGTGGACAGCGCCATGTTGTTGGGCTTGAACGCTTGACCGCAACCCGGCCGGCGGGCAATTTGAGCCGCTCCCCCTCAAAACGCATCGTGACGCAGAGGCCGAACGGTTTGGCTGGGGAAAACGCTATTGGTGCCGTGCCGCTTGGAGGCGACGAGATATGGAAAAGATCCCGATGACGGTCGGTGGCCACAAGGCCCTGACCGCCGAATTTGAGCATCGCACTGCCACGGAGCGCCGTCGCATCATCGACGCCATCGCTGAAGCACGCGCGCATGGGGATCTGTCCGAAAACGCCGAATATTCGGCGGCTAAGGAGCAGCAGAGCCTCAACGAAGGCCGCATCAAGGAACTCGAGACCATCCTCGCGCTGGCCGACATCATCGACGTGGGCAAGCTGTCGGGCAAGACCGTAAAATTTGGCGCCACGGTCACCTTTCTCGATGAGGACACCGAGGAAGAAAAAACCTATCAGGTTGTTGGCGACCCCGAGGCCGACGCCTCATCAGGGCGTATCTCCATTTCCTCCCCGATCGCCAAGGCGATGATCGGCAAGGAAGAAGGTGATTCGTTCGAGGTTTCCGCGCCCGGGGGCGCTCGTTCCTATGAAATCCTCAAGATAAAATACGTCTGACCCCTTCGCGGCCCATTTTTGGCCGCGAGACAGTGAAAATCCAGTGTGTTCCACCAGCCGACACGGTTCCGTGGAATGGATTGCCTTGAAACGGTTGCGCTTCGGCCCTTTACTGGGCGCCAAGCAGACCTCGCATAGTCGGAGAGCGGTGCGATGCACGCCAAGCTGATCATCATCGGGTCCGGTCCTGCCGGCTACACGGCCGCCATCTATGCTGCGCGCGCCATGCTTGAGCCGGTGATGATCCAGGGCCTGCAGCCGGGCGGCCAGCTGACCATCACCACCGATGTGGAAAACTATCCCGGCTTTGCCGACGTCATCCAGGGCCCCTGGCTCATGGACCAGATGAAGGCGCAGGCCGAGCATGTCGGCACCCGCATCGTCAATGACCTCATCACCCATGTCGATTTCGATCGCCGCCCCTTTGTGCTGACGGGCGACAGTGGCGAAATCTACACCGCCGACAGCCTGATCATCGCGACGGGCGCCCAGGCCAAGTGGCTGGGCCTGCCCTCCGAGCAGAAGTTCCAGGGCTTTGGCGTATCCGCCTGCGCCACCTGCGACGGCTTTTTCTACCGCAACAAGGAAGTTCTGGTGGTCGGCGGCGGCAACACAGCCGTCGAGGAAGCCCTGTTCCTCACCAATTTCGCCTCCAAGGTCATCCTGGTTCATCGCCGCGGCGA
>CAKTFF010000018.1 GCA_934553185.1 uncultured Devosia sp. | reverse complement strand
GCCTTGCGGCGCGGTGCCGCCGGCTTTGCGTCTGCTGGCTCCGCCTTTGGCTTTTTCGCAGCACGCGGTTTCTTGGCCGCAGGCTTTTTGGTTTCACCCGCTTCTGTGCCGCCGGCACTGAGCCGCAAAGCCTCCAGCAGGTCATTGCTCTTGGTGGGCTTGGGCTGGCGCAGCGGCACAACCTTGCGGCCCTCGATCTTGGCCTTGACCAGCTCGCCAAGCGCCGCCTCGTAGCGATCCTCGAATGTTTCCGGCGCGAACGTGCCTGCCTTGGTTTTGAGGATGTGCTGCGCCAGCTGCAGCATTTCGGGCTCTATTCTGCGCTTCTTGATGTCGCTGAAGGCTTCGCTCGCGGCGCGAACCTCGTAGTCAAAATTGAGCGTGGTGGCGATGAGGCCCTCGCGATGCGCCCGGATCAGCACCGGCCGCAGGCGCCGGAACAGCACTGTATGGGCAATCGCTGCAGTCTTCTTGTTGCGCAGCGCTTCGCGGATCAGCACGAAACTATCTTCCGTCGCGTCCGAAGCGGGGAGCAGGTAATAGGGCTTGTCGAAATAGGTTGGCTCGATCCGGTTGCAGGCGATAAAGGCGTCAACCGTCAGGCTCTTGTCGCTGTTGGGCACGGCCGAGGCAATTTCCTCGGGCTCGAGAACCACATAATGGCCGTCGCTGGTCTCGTAGCCTTTCACCTGGTCCTTGGCGTCAACCGGCTTGTTGGTTTTGTTGTCCATATAGACGCGCTTGAGCCGGTGCCCGGTTTCGCGATTGACCATGTGCAGGGCAATGCGCTCGGACGTGGTCGCCGCAGTATACATCTTCACCGGGCAAACCACCTCGGCGATCTTGATGACGCCTGACCAAACTGCCCGAGCTGCCATAATCGTTTCCTCCGAATGGGCAAAACGGCGCGCATGCCCGCAGCGTTCCCAGCCTCGTCCGCGGTGATGACCCAATCTATCCCGAAACGATGTTGCTGATCAAAGGCACCTCGCCAGGGTCGGCCGCCTCTTTGGCCACATGAAGGGCGACCTGCAGGATTTCGGGGTTTTCCGGCGCCAGGGCCAGCACCGTGCGGCTGATGCGGAAGGTGCCACAGGTCGGGCAGTCATATTCCACGAAGTCGCCATCGCCTTCGCGTTTCGTCGCCGGGTCGCCCGAAACAGGACATTGCTGGTTTTCTGTATCGCTCATCGTGTTGTCTCCTCGTGAGATGAAAGGTGTGCAGTTTATTGGCACAGGCTGGCAAAGGTCACCGGCAAAAAGGTCAGCACGCCTGCGACAAACGCCGCGCGGTTGGCCCAAAGGGCGGACTTCGACAGGGACGTTTCCCCTTCGCCCGCCTTGTTGGGCCGCTGCATGGCCAACCAGGCAAGCGGCACCAGCGTTGCGCCATAGGCAATGATCAGCCACATCCGGTGATTGCTCCAGCCATAGGCACAGCCCAGCGCCTGGAGGCCATAAAGCACGCCGAAGCCGATCGACCAGACGGTGAAGCCGGCGATCAACCAAAGGAGTGCGCGTTGGTTCACCTGGCTCATGCGGCATTGTCCAGCAGGATGACGAGGAGCACGGCAGGGACTGTCGCCACAACCGCATAGCTGTTCCACAAAAAGGCCAGCGTCAGGTCGGTGGCGCGGCGGGCCGAAACATAGCCCTGCACCATCCGCCAGATCGTGTGCCCGGCCATCAGCGCGGCTATCCCACAATGGAGCGCACAATAGCCCAAGGTGACAAAGACGATTGCCGAGCGCGCATGGAGTCTCGCATCGCCCACCATTCCCATCAGCCAGACCAGGCTTGCGGCCGCAAGCAGTTGCAGCAGCACGGCACCGGCCAAAAACGGCATGAATGCTTGGCTTAAACTGTTCTGACGGCGCGCGACCACGGTCAGGGCAGCAGCTCCGAGCGCCCCAAGCACCGCCAGACCCATTGGCAGCACGGGCAGATCCAACGCGGGAACCTGTTGCCAGTTGGGGGCAACCACGAGGAGAAACAACCCGCCGAAGAGCAGCGAACCAAAGAGCGTCGCATCGGTCACGAGCGCAGCGCGATTGGCCAGCACCGCCACGTTGTTCGGCGCCTCCGCGTCGAACGGCGCCTTTTCACCCCGGCCGATATCCACCGCGCCCGTATCGCTCTTGCGACCCAGGCTTTGCGGCCAAAGGAGGAAAATGCCGACCACCAGAAGCGCGCAGAAGGGCGCCAGCCAGTAATAGCCCAGCAGCAGCGCCACAAAGAACGTGCCAGTCGCAAGCGCCGTCCAAAGCGGCAAAAAGGTGCGCCGGGGCAGGATCATCACCTGCTCGGCTTCGCCGGTGATCATGTCGACGCCAAGGGTTTCCTGCTGCCCGTCACGGGCGAAACCGAGATAGCCCTTGCCGCCGGCCAGTTCGGGTCCGATCTCGGCGGGCAGCATCTGGTCGGCGCGGCGGTCCACGCGCGGCAGGGATGCAAAGGCATAAGAGGTGGGCGGCGTGGGCATCGCCCATTCAAGGGTCGATGCGCGCCAGGGATCGCGCCGGAATGGGGTGCCGAAGCGGAACTGCAGGATGACATCGGCCAGAACCAGGGCAAAGCCCATAGTCAGGATGAAGCTACCGACCGAGGACAGGAGGTTCAGCCAGTCCCAGCCCCAGTTGGACGGATAGGTCGAGATGCGGCGCGGCATGCCCATCAGCCCCGTCAGGTGCATCAGGAAAAAGGCGACGTTGAAGCCGATGAAAATGAGCCAGAAGGCGGGCACCGAAAGCCGATAAAGGCTCAGCCGTCCGGTGACATGGGGCAGCCAGTGGTAGAGCGCGGCCAGCATGGGAAAAACAAAGCCGCCGACCAGCACGTAATGGAGGTGCGCCACAACGAAGTAGCTGTCATGAGCTTGGGTGTTGAAGGGCACCATGGCCAGCATCACGCCGGTCAAGCCGCCGATCACGAACACGAAAAAGAAGCCGAACACGTAAAGCATCGGCACGTCCCAACGCGGCTTTCCTGAAGCCAGGGTCCCCAGCCAGGCAAAGATCTGGATGGCCGTGGGTATGGCGACCAGCGCACTGGCAGCCGAAAAGAAGGCCAGGGCGAGATGGGGAATGCCCACGGCGAACATATGGTGCACCCAAAGGCCGAAGGACAAAAACCCCATGGCGACGATAGCGGCGATGATGGCGCGATAGCCCAGGATCGGCCGCTGCGCAAAAACCGGAATAATGGTGGAGAGCGCTCCGGCGGCGGGCAGGAAGATGATGTAGACTTCCGGATGCCCGAACAGCCAGAACAGGTGCTGCCAAAGGAGCGGATCGCCGCCGCGCGTCGGATCAAAGAAGGGCAGGTCAAAGGCCCGTTCAAGCTCGAGCAGCAGCGAGCCCAGGATCAGCGGGGGAAAGCCGACCGCCATCATGGCGGAGGTGATCAGCAGATACCAAGCAAACAGCGGCATGCGGTTGAGGGCCATGCCGGGCGCCCGCATCTTGAGGATCGAGACGAGGATTTCGATGGCCGCGGTCACCGCCGAAATTTCAACAAAGGTGATGCCCAGCAGCCAGACATCGGCATTGATGCCGGGGGTGAACGGCCGCGAGGACAGCGGCGTATACATGAACCAGCCGCCATTCGGAGCGACGCCCGCCAGCATGGCGATGATCAGGATCGAGCCGCCAAACAGATAGCACCAGTATCCATAGGCGGTCATGCGCGGGAAGGCCATGTCCCGCGCGCCCAGGATTTTGGGCAGGAGGTAGATCGCCAGCCCTTCAAACATGGGAATGGCGAACAGAAACATCATCACCGTCCCATGCATGGTGAAGATCTGGTTATAAACGTCCCGGTCGAGAAAGGCGCTGTTGGGCGTCGCCAGCTGAGCGCGGATCAGCATGGCCAAGAGCCCGCCGATCGCGAAGAAGATCAGCGCCAGAAACATGAAGCGCTTGCCCAGGATCGTGTGGTTGACGCTCGATAGCCGGCCGAGGCCGCCGGGCGTATCCCAGATCGCCGTCAGTTGCTTGTGGAGGCGGATGGGGGAGGGGGATCGATGATCGGTCATGGTGCCGTGGTCCCCATCAGGCTGGCAAAGTCTTCGGGGGTGTGCGCCTCGACGCGAAACTGCATGGTTTCATGGCCTGGCCCGCAATATTCGGCACAGATCCCCCAATAAATGCCCGGCTCGTCGGCTTCGAGGCGAATGGTGTTGGTGTGGCCGGGAATGGCGTCGATCTTGCCCCCGAGCCTTGGCACCCAGAAGGAGTGGATCACGTCTTCGGCGGTAACGACGATGTCCACCGGCTCGCCGGCCGGCATGTGCAGCGTTTCGTCATCGGGCGTGTTGCCGCCGGGATTGTTGAAACTCCACTTCCAGCGCTGCGCATGCGCCTCGACGCGCACCGGCACGTCGCCCTTGGGCAGGAGCTGCTCGCCGAAGACCAGAGCCGTGCCGGTCAGAACGATCAAGACCGGTATGGGCAAAACCAGCCCGCCACCGATGATCCACTGCCCGGGCGACAGCCTGCTGATCCAGGCCGGACGGTAAAAGGTCAGGGCAAAAAGGCTGATCACCAGCGCAAACAGTGCGACAGATCCGGCCAGCATGCTCCACCACAGCGTCGCCAGGTTCTGCGCGCGCGGCCCCGCCGGATCAAGGGTCGACAATTCGCCGCTGCAACCCACAAGCAACAGGGGTGTTGCTCCCAAAGCAACCCACTTCAACCCAAGGACCAGATGATGACGGTTGATCCCGATCAGTCGGAAGAAAAAGAGATCGAACTGGAGCAGGGGATGGAAACCCACCCCGATCACACCAGTCCGGTGCTCAAGGAGGTTGCCGAGCAATCCACGACCTCGAGCATCGCCTTTGCCGGCCATCCGATCCACGCCATGCTGGTGCATTTCCCCATTGCCTTCGTGATCGCGACCCTGGGCGTCGACGTGATGTTCTGGTGGAGCGCCGATCCGTTCTGGGTGCAAGTGGGCACCTGGTCTGCCAGCGCCGCTTTCGTTCTCGGCATTCTGGCGGGCGTCGTGGGTACGCTTGAACTTCTGGCCGTGCCCGGCATCCGCGTGCGCGTCGCCAGCTGGAACCATGCCATTGCCGCCATGGTGCTCATCGCCATTGCCGGCGCCAATGCGGGCCTGCGCCTGTTCTACCCGACGGAAATCCTGCCCAATGGTTTGATGCTCTCGTTGCTGGCAAGCATGGCGACTGCCTTTGCCGGCTGGCATGGCGGCAAGCTGGTGTTTGATCATGGCATTGGCCTCGTCATATCGCCACGCCAGTAACTTGGGTGAACATGGTCCGGAGGGCGCCGGGGGCAAAAAACGTATCCAAAGCGCCCGGCCAGCGCAGATCTGGCTTGCCCAGCACCAGAACAAGGATGGCGCTGACTACGGTTGATGTCAGCGTCACCACCACGGCGGCGCGGCCGAGCGAATATCTGTTGCCCGGCTCGAAAACCCGCAGAATCATCAGGCCTGAAAAGATATGGATGCCGGTCATCACCGCAACGCCCACCAGCTTGGCTGAAAACCAGTTCTCGTAGGTGCCCTGCATCAAGATCAGCACCGTGCCGCTGCCAATGGCCACAAAGGCGGCGGGCGACACGATGTTGATATAGAGCGACCGCGTGAACGCATGCAGCCGGTAAAGCGCATCGCCTTCCAGCGCCCGCCGCTGGCTATAAAGAAATGGCAGGGCGATCAAACCGGCCGACCAGAAGGCAATCGCCCCCACATGAATAAACTTGAACCAGGTGACAATCACTGATCGCGGATCTCCCGCGCCGGGCCGAGCAAGCTCAGCAGCCGCCAAAGCACCAAGACCAAAAGCGGCAGGTTGGCGGGCACCCACATGATGAGCCCGCCCAATTGCTGGTCATCGATAGGCAGCAGGCCGAACGCCAATGTGGTCGTCGCATGCGGCAGGTAAAGCGGCTCCGACGCGAAAACCAGCAATGCGCCGAGCAGGCCCATCTGCGTTGCACTGAGCAGCGCCACCACACCGGTGGCCAAAGTCGGGCCGCGCAGCAGCCCAAGCCACAAGGCGGTGAAGCTCCCGATGATGCTCAACTGCATCGCCCAATAGAGGACGGGATGGCTGAAGGCCGACATATAGAAATCGGGTGCATGCCAGAACCAGAAGGCAATGGTTGAAAGGGTCAGCAGGGCACCCAGCGGCAAAGCCGCGCCCCACCGACGCGGCAGGCTCAGCGCCAGCAAGGGCGCCAGAACCATGGCCAGTGTAGCATGGTGCGCCACGCGCGCTGAAAACAAAGCCACGGTCAGGGCGCAGATCGGCGACACAAAGAGGATCGCCGCCAGCAGCCACGCTCCCGCAAAGCTCCATTGGCGCTGAGCGTCCGCACGCCGCAGCGTCCAGGCACCGGCAACAGCCACGAGCAGGAGCGCCCCAAGCAGAACCGGATCGGTGTTCCAGCGCGACCAAAGCTCACCTGCGGTGGGCGGCGAACCACAATAGCTCATGTCGAAGGAGAAGGGTGATGCGCCGTTCATTGCCGTTCCATTCAGGGGCATCGCCAGTTCCAGATCGCTGGGCGTGCAGATAAAGAAAGAGCCGGCGCCGTTCCCGATCGTGTTCGGGAACGGCGCGAGAGCGATCAGGGCTGGGCGGCGCCTTCGCCGGCAACGTTCCCCTGCGGCAAGGCATAGGCGATGAAGTAGTCGCCGATGGTGGTTTCCATGAAGTCATGGCCACCCGCATTGATCACGACGATCTGGCGGCCGCCGGCCTCATAGGTCATCGGCGTTGCCTGCCCGCCGGCGGGCAGCTCCACGCTCCACACTTCTTCGCCCGTTTCGGTATCGATGGCGCGCAGGATATCGTCGGTTGCTGCCGAGATAAAGAACAACCCCGATGCGGTAATGACGCCGCCGCCATTGTTGGGCGTGCCGATGTCGATCGGCAGCATGGACGGGATGCCGAACGGCCCATTCTTGCGCGCCGAACCAAAGGGGCGGTCCCACAACACTTCGCGGGTGTTGAGATCGATCGCCGCGATCCCGCCATAGGGGGGCGTCGAGCACAGCAAGCCCGTGAACGGCACCCGCCAGCCGGCATTGACGCGAATGCCGTAGGGCGTTTCTGCCTGGGGGCTGAGGCTGCCATGCGAACCGCCACCGGCTTCCGCGTCATAGTTGGGATCGGTGATCGGCAGCACGCCTAGCGCATCGACCTCTTCGCGCGGCACGAGCTGGTTGTAGTTGGGCATGTTGTTGTAGTTGGCGATCATGATGCCGTTTTCAGGGTCAACCGCCACGCCACCCCAATCGGTGCCGCCATTATAGCCTGGGAACTGGATCCAGGGCCGGTCGACGGTGGGTGGCGTGTAAACGCCCTCATAGCTCGCCTGGCGGAACTGGATGCGGCAGAACAGCTGGTCGAGCGGCGTCATGCCCCACATGTCGGCTTCGGTCAGCACCGGCTTGATGAGGTTGGGGAAGTCCGTCACGAAGGGCTGTGTCGGGGACAGGTTTTCGGGCTCGACGCCGCCCTGTGGCGCCGGCTGTTCCTCGATCGTCACCAGCGGCTCGCCGGTTTCGCGGTTGAGGATAAAAAACTGCGCCTGCTTGGATGGCATGATGATGGCCGGTACCGGACCCTCAGGCGTCGGGAAATCGACCAGCGTGCCCTGGGCACCAAGATCGTAGTCCCAAACGTCGTAATGGACGGTCTGGTAATTCCAGGCGACCTCGCCGGTCTCGACATCGAGCGCCACGATGGCGGTGGAATAGGTGTTTTCCTGCTCTGAGCGATCGCCACCCCAGTAGTCGACAGCAGAATTGCCCATGGGCATGTAAACCAGCCCCAGTTCGTCATCGCCCGACGCAATGGTCCACATATTGGGTGTGCCCGGCGTATAGATCTCGCCTTCTGCCGGCGCGCCGGTTTCACCCGGACGGCCCATGTCCCAGGCCCAGTTCAACTCGCCCGTGCGGACATTGTAGCCCCGGATCACACCCGACGGCGCTTCGCGGGTCTGGCCATCGCTGACCTGGCTGCCCACCACAAGCACGTCACGCACCAGCGTGGGGGGCGACGTCGGTGCATAAAAGCCAGGTGCGGTGTCGCCGATGCCGTCTAGGAGGTTGACGACGCCGCCATTGCCGAAGTCCTCGCACAGCTGACCGGTTTCGGTGTCGAGCGCGATCATGCGCGCATCATGGGTCAGGTTGACCACGCGCGTCGCGCACAGGTCGGTTTCGGCAGCGGTGGGGTCTTCGAAATAGATGAGGCCACGGCAGGACGCATTGTAGCCAATGGCATCGATGGGCGTTTCGGGATCAAAGGTCCAGAACTCCGCGCCGGTTGCCGCATCGAGCGCGGTGATCTTGTTGAGCGCTGAACAAAGGTAAAGGCGGTCGCCGACCTTGACCGGAGTATTCTGGTTGCCGAAAGGCTCGTCTTCGTTCTGCGGCAGGTCGCCGGTGCGGAATTCCCAGATCTGTTCGAGATCGCCGACATTGTCGCGGGTAATCTGCTCGAGCGGGGAGTAGCGGGTAGCCCTGTGCGTGCCGCCATAGGCCGGCCAGTCGGCGCCCGTCTCAAGCGTCACATAGCTCGCCGGTGTTTCGGTCACCGGGGCAGGGGCCACTGCAGCAGGCGCCGCAGGCTCGCCCGTCGGCGGCGTCGCGGGCTCAACAGGCGCGGGGGTCGCGGGCGCCGCTTCAGGTTCCGCGGTTTCCTGTGCCTGCAAGGGTTGCGCGCCGCCATTGCTGATGCCGATAACGCTGAACACGCCGATCACCACAGCCGCCGCTGCGGCGAGGTTTGTTCGCAGCGATCCTCCATGGCGGCGCAGCATGGGCAGGGTGGACAGAACCAGGATCAAGACCACGGTCGGCGCCACAAGGCGGGGCACCTGCGCCCAGCCATTAAGGCCCGACTCCCACAGCGCCCAGATGACCGTGCCGACAAAGGTCACCAGATAGACCCAGAAGGCTGCCATTTCACGGCGATAAAGATAAAACGCTGTTGCGAGGAGGCCCAGCCCGGCTGGCAGGTAATACCACGATCCCCCCAGGGCGATGAGGTAAGCGCCGCCCGCCGCCAGGGGCAGACCGAAGACCACCAGCACAGTCGCAACCAGCATCCTCCACCAGAATCCCCATGAGCGTTTTCCGATGTTCGATGTTGGTTCCGTCATGCGTGGCTCTCCAAGGTTAGCGAAGGTCAACAGCTCAACCGCAACACAGTTCCGTTGACCGGGAAAAAGGTTCCCCAGGTTGCATCGGCCCAGCTGAATTTTTACATGAGGGGCACCGCTTGGCATAAAGGAGGACACATGTCGTCCCCACGCAAAGACATTCACAATTCCCTTGTTCCGGTGCTTTGTCGCAGCTGCGAGGCGCGGCATCGGGGCATGTGTGGCGTGCTTGAGCCCGAGCAGCTGCTTGAGCTGTCGCGGAGCACGCAAAAGGCGCAACACCCGCCGGGTGCCGAGCTTGCCGGAGACAGCACGGAGATCGGCTCCTATGCCAATGTCATGCGCGGCGTGGTCAAGCTCTCCAAGGTGCTCGAAGATGGCCGCCAGCAGATCGTTGGCCTGCAGTTCGCGCCCGATTTCCTGGGCCGGCTGTTTGGCGAAGAAAATGCGCTTACCGCCGAGGCTGCAAGCCCGGTGGAGCTTTGCGTGGTGCCGAAGCGGACGCTTGAGCAACTGATCGCCAAAACCCCGGCGCTGGAGCACAAGCTCATGGGGCAAACATTGCGCGAGCTGGACGAAGCCCGGAGCTGGATGGTGACGCTGGGCCGGAAGACGGCAGGGGAGAAGGTCGCCAGCTTCCTCCTCCTTATCGCTACCCATCTCGATCCGCTCGCTGAAGGCCAGACCTCCGCACGCTTTGATCTGCCGCTGACCCGGCTCGACATCGCCGACTTTCTTGGTCTCACCATTGAAACGGTGTCGCGCCAGATCACCAAGCTGCGCCAGCAGGGCGTAATCGTCGTCACCAACAACCGCCACATCGACGTGCCGTCTCTGGAGCGCCTGGAGAGCCTGTGCGGCTGAAGGGTGCTACGGGGAAAGGATCTTTGTTCGCCCTGCACGGCATTGCACGGGCAGCGCTAAGCTTTTGCCAACCAAGCCGATAAGCGAAATGTTTGGGACTAACATGGGACTATTCCCCCTCGCTGGGAGGAGTGCCTCATGTTCTGGAGCAAGCTGGTCGCTTTTCGTGAGCGCATCGATCTTCGCGTGCAACTCGCGCTGATCGTGGGCGCGCTGTGCCTTGTTGTTGTGCTGTTCACGTCCTTTACCGCGGCACAGGTTGCCCGCGAACAGGGGGTTGCCCAGGCTGAAATCTCCTTGTCCGCAGTGGCGGGCGGACTGGCCGAACGTCTCGACAACAGGATGTTCGAGCGCTTCCGCGAGATCCGCAACATTGCCGGCTTCGCCCCGGTCCGCTCGATGTGGGAAGGCGATCCAGCCACCATCCGCTCCGTGCTCGACCAGATTCAGTCGAGCTTTCCCGATTATGCCTGGATCGGTTTCGCCAAGCTGGACGGCACCGTTGTGGCCGCCACCAAAGGCATGCTCGAAGGCATGTCGGTTGCAGAACGCCCCTGGTTCATCGCTGGCCAAAAGCAGGCATCGGCGCTCGATCTGCATGATGCCAAGCTCCTGTCGGAACTGATGGGATCGTCGCCGGACGGGCAGCCCTTCCGCTTCGTCGACGTCGCCGTTCCCGTCCGCAATGCGGAGGGTACCGTGATCGGCGTCTTGGGCGCCCATCTCAGCTGGGCTTTCGCGCAGGCGACCAAGCGCGCCATCCTGGTCAACCTGCCCCCCACACGGCAGATCGATATCTGGATCCTCAACAGCGCCGGCCAGGTCATCAACGGCCCCGATTTCGGCTCCACCCCCTTCACGCCCGAACAGCTCAATGACCTCAAGAGCGGCGCCACCCTGCATGACGGGGAAGCGGGCCGCTTTGTGTCGGCCGCCGCTACCAAGGGCTACCTCGATTATCCGGGCCTTGGCTGGATCACGGTTGCCGTCCGGCCCGAAGCTGCCGCTCTTGCCAATAGCGAGGCCCTCGAAGGCGCCATCATCCGCGTCGGCATGGTGGTGGCGGCTGCCGGCGCCATGGTGCTGGCCGTGGTTGCAGGCTTCCTGCTGCGGCCGCTCAGCACCTTGGCCGCCGAAGTGGATCGCATCGGCCGCGACCAGCACACCACCGTGACCCGCATTGGCGGTTCGCACGATCTCGTCCAGCTGTCATCGGCCATCCGTGCGCTGTTGCGGCGGCTCGGCTTGGCCGAAAACGAGACCGAGGCCGCCCGCAAGGCTGCTGCCGACGCGGCCTTGCGGATGGAGGAAAATACCCGCCGCCTCGACCACGACATCAATACATTGCGCCAGCTTGCCGACAGCGACCCGTTGACCGGCTTGCTGAACCGGCGCGCCTTCAACGCCTTCGCCCAGGACGGCTTCCAGCACTTCGCCCGCTACAAGCGCGGGCTGTCCATGTTCATCATCGACATCGACCACTTCAAACGCGTCAACGACACCTTCGGCCACCAGGCGGGCGACGAGGTCATCCGCGCCATCGGCGCCAAGATCTCGGGCGCCATACGCACCACCGACAAGGCGGCGCGCTTTGGGGGCGAGGAGTTCGTGGTGATGCTGCGCGAAGTCGATCCAGCCATGGCCCACAAGCTTGCCGAGCGCATCCGCTGCTCGATCGGGGAGACCCCGGTGCTCCATGCGGGCAGCCCGATCCACGTCACCGTCTCGATCGGCATGGCCGTGATCACCCCGACCGATCGCGATATCGACGATGTCATCGAGCGCGCCGACCGGGCCCTCTACCGGGCCAAGGCCAAGGGCCGTAATCGCGTTGTCGCCTACTGGACCGATGAGGATCAAAGCAAGGCGGCCTAGCAGCCAAAAACCCTGTGCTTCAGAGACTTGCAGCAGCATCGGAGTTTTATCGGAGGATAGTCTTGCAGAGGGGCAAAGCCGTCCCCATTTTCCGGCCCGCGCCGATAAGATGCGCAGAGCTGGAGTACCGATGGACCACCAAGCCGCCCAAGCCTTTCTTGAACAATACCGTGCCTTGCTAAGATGTTGGAGTATGGTGATGGGGGGCTTCCAAAGCGGTGACAGTGAAGCGCTGCGAAGAACGATCATCGAGGGTCGCGCGACGCTCCAGGATATCGGCGAGCGCTTCCCGGATCTGACCTATTCAGCTGAAATGCTGCGCAGCTCGACCGAGAGAAACACGGCCTGGTTCACCGAAGACCGGCCGACACGCCCGGACAATCGCAAGAACCGCTAGCGTCCTCAAGGCGGCGCGGCATGGCATTGTTGAAAAACGTGCCCGTGCCGTGTCGCCCCAAGATAGCGCGCGAGACGGTGCGCTTTTTGATCGGGCGGAGGGATCGGGATCGGGGTAAGTCTTGTTTATGCGCCGGACAGAGGCGCAACAAACAATGGTTGGGGTATGATCACGCAACTCGACGAGCTTGCCGAAACGCACGGCATCCAGATCCGCTATATCGGCCAGAATGGGCAAACGCGCGAGCTGACGGTTGAGGCCAAGGAGACGCTTCTCCGGGCGCTCGGCGTCGATCTTGCTCTGCCCGAGCCGGGCACGTTCCAGAGCAGGGAAACCGAAATTGCCCAGTCGTGCTTTCTCCCTGATGACATTGCGCGGCAGCGCCGGTGGGGCGTGACCTGCCAGCTCTATGCCTTGCGCTCGGCGCGCAATCTGGGCATCGGCGACTTTGAAGATCTCGCCAAGCTCGCCGAACTGTCAGCCGCCCAGGGCGCCGACTTCCTCGGTGTCAGTCCGCTACATGCGCTGTTCCTTTCGGACGCAGGGCGCTACAGCCCCTATTCGCCCTCCACCCGACGCTATCTCAACCCGCTGTTTATTGCCGTTGATCAGATCGAAGGCGGTGCGGCGCTCCAGACGCAACTGCGCGAAACGCGTCCCGAACTCTTCGCGCATCTCGAGGCAGATCTGGTGGATTATCCCGCTGTCGCACGGGTCAAAAAGGAGCTGTTGCAAGCGTTGTTCGACGCCGCCGATGCCCGGGCCTCCGATGGCTTCGAGGCGTTCTGCCGCGGAAGCGGGGAGGACCTGCGATCCTTTGCCCTGTTCGAGGCGATCTCCGCCCACGAGGTTGCCCAGGGCGGCGGCTCGGGATGGCTGAGCTGGCCGGGCGACATGCAGCAGCGCGACAGCGATGCGGTCAGGCGCTTCGAGGCCGAGCATGAACGGGACGTCCAGTTTCACCTTTGGCTGCAATGGGTGGCCGATCAGCAGCTGGAAAAAGCCAACCAGCGCGCCAAGGAAGCCGGCATGCGGATCGGGCTGTACCTCGATTTCGCGGTCGGTGTGGCGCCCGATGGGCAGGAGACCTGGGCCGATCCCGAGCTGGCGATCCGCGACGTTCGGGTGGGTTCGCCGCCGGATCTCCATAATTCCGAAGGGCAGGATTGGGGCCTCGCGCCGTTGTCGCCGCCCGTGCTGGCCGCCCGCTCGTTCAAGCCCCTTCGCGCCGCATACCTCGCGCTGATGAAGAATGCCGGCGCCATCCGCATCGACCATGTCATGGGGCTGGCGCGTTTGTGGTGGGTTCCGGCCAGCGGCAAGGCCAATGGGGGCGGCTATGTGCGCTATCCTTTCAGCGCCATGATCGACACGGTGGCCCAAGCCTCGCAGGACACGCAGACCTTGGTGATCGGCGAGGACCTTGGCACGGTGCCCGAAGGCTTCCGCGAAGCCGCCGCCGCCGCGTCGCTCCTGTCCTATCGCGTCGTGTATTTCGAAAAGGATGGCAGCGGCAACTTCATCCCGCCCGACCACTATCCCGAGCGGTCGCTGGCCAGCATTTCCACCCATGACCTCGCGACGCTCGCGGGCTGGTGGCAAGGCTCGGACATTACCCTTCGTCAGGACCTGGGGCGGCAGACGGCCGAAGATATTGCCGGAGCACGTTCTGAGCGCGCCAGCGATCGCGCGGCCATGCTGCGGGCCCTGGAACAGAACCATCTCCTCGACCAAGGCGGGCAGGATCTACCCGAGAAACTGGATGAAACACTGTTTATCGCCATCCACCGGTTGGGCGCCCGCAGCCGGTCGATGCTGTTTGCCGTCCAGCTCGATGACCTGTTGATGTCGGAGCGGCAGCCCAACCTGCCCGGCACCACGACGCAATATCCCAATTGGAGCATCCGGCTGGCGTGTCCGCTCGAAGAGCTTGGCGAGCATCCGATGTTCAACCAGCTGGCTTCGGCCATGCGCGAGGAACGGCCTAAGCCCTGAACCCTTGTGGTCTGGCGGTCGCCCGCCCGACCAACACCCTCAGTGCTGGCTGAGCACGATCACGGCGAGCGGGGGCAGGGTCAGCCGCAGCGAGGCCGGCTGGCCATGGCAGCCGACATCCTCGGCATTGATGTGGTCGCCATTGCCGACATTTGAGCCGCCATAAACCCCCCTGTCGGAGTTCAGCAATTCGCCCCAGCGTCCGCCCTGTGGCACGCCGACACGATAGTCCGAGCGCACCATCGGCG
>CAKTFF010000017.1 GCA_934553185.1 uncultured Devosia sp. | reverse complement strand
ATGCACCAGCGCTCCTTGCGCCGCACATGAAAGTCGAGGCCCTGGTAGATGGTGCGCGCGCCATAGCTCTTGCTAACGCCCTTGAGCAAAGCCACGTCCTCGCCCGAGCGCGGGGCGGGGCGGAACTCGAACTCCACCGTCTGCCGGCGCTTGGGCGGCTCGACGCGGTCGATCTTGTCGAGCTTTTTCACCCGGCTCTGCACCTGCGCGGCGTGCGAGGCGCGCGCCTTGAAGCGCGCGATGAAGTCGAGCTCCTTGGCGAGCATTGCCTGCTGGCGCTCGAACTGGGCTTGCTGGTTCTTTTCGGCAATCGCCCGCTGCCCCTGGTAGAACTCGTAATTGCCCGAATAGGTGGTGAGCGAGCCGGCGTCGATTTCGACGATCTTGGTGCAGATACGGTTCATGAATTCGCGGTCATGCGAGGTCATGAAGAGCGCGCCTTGATAGTTCTGGAGGAAGGCCTCCAGCCAGATCAGTGATTCAAGATCCAGGTGATTGCTCGGCTCGTCCAGCAGCAGCGCATCGGGCCGCATCAGCAGGATGCGCGCCAAAGCAACGCGCATCTTCCACCCGCCCGACAGTTTGCCGACGTCGCCGTCCATCATTTCCTGGGAAAAGCCCAGGCCGTCCAGCACCTCGCGGGCGCGCCCGTCCAGCGAATAGCCGTCCAGTTCCTCGAACTGGTGCTGCACTTCGCCATAGCGCTCGATAATGGCGTCCATCGCGTCGGCCTTGTCGGGATCGCCCATATCGGCTTCAAGCTGGCGCATTTCGGTAACGAGCGCGCTGACCGGTCCGGCGCCGTCCATCACTTCGGAGACCACGCTTCGTCCGCTCATCTCGCCGACATCCTGGCTGAAATAGCCGATCGTCGTTCCCCGATCGACCGAGACCTGGCCCTCGTCGGGTTGTTCCTCGCCGGTGATCATGCGGAACAGGGTGGTCTTGCCCGCGCCGTTCGGGCCCACGAGACCGATCTTTTCTCCGCGCAACAGTGTAGCCGACGCGTCAATGAAGACGATCTGCTTGCCGTTCTGCTTGCCGATGCTTTCAAGACGGATCATGCGCAAAAACCTTGGGATCTGGATCGCGGCCGGTAGACCATTCCTGGCCCGGGGAGGCAAGCGCGCCAGCGTCACAGGCTCCATGCAAGAGGCTGCACAAAGCATCAACTTGGCTGTTTACATATAATAGTACTTTATATAGCGTCCCCCTATCGCCGCAGGTGAACACGCCGCAGCGACCACATGGGAGGACATCGTGAACATCATCACCAAGCTTGCCGTCGCGGCAAGCCTCGCTACTGCTTTGACCGGCGTTTCGCTCGCTCAGGAAAACCTCAACGGCCTCGTCGTCGGCTTTTCGCAGATCGGCTCGGAGTCCGGCTGGCGCGCCGCTGAAACCTCGGTGACCCGCCAGAAGGCCGAAGAGCTCGGCATTGATCTTAAGTTTGCCGACGCTCAGCAGAAGCAGGAAAACCAGATCAAGGCCATTCGTGGTTTCATCGCCCAGGGCGTGGACGCGATCCTTGTCGCTCCAGTTGTCGCAACCGGCTGGGAAGACGTGCTGACCGAAGCCCAGGAAGCCGAGATCCCCGTCATGCTGCTCGACCGCGGCGTTGATGCCCCTGAAGACCTCTACCTAACCTCTGTCGCCTCCGATCAGGTTCTGGAAGGCCGCGTCGCTGGCGAATGGCTGGTCGCCGAAGTGGGCGAGGAAGACTGCAAGGTCGTCGAACTCCAGGGCACTGTGGGCTCCACCCCGGCCATCAACCGCAAGCAGGGCTTCGAGGAAGCCATTGCCGGCCACGACAATATCACCATTGCCCGCTCCCAGACCGGTGACTTCACCCGCGCCAAGGGCAAGGAAGTCATGGAAGGCTTCATCAAGGCCGAAAACGGCGGCGCCGACATCTGCGCGGTCTACGCCCACAACGACGACATGGCCGTTGGCGCGATCCAGGCCATCAAGGATGCCGGCCTCAAGCCCGGTACCGACATCAAGGTGGTCTCCATCGACGCCGTGCCCGATATCTTTGCCGCCATGGCCGCCGGCGAAGCCAATGCCACCGTTGAACTGACGCCCGACATGGCCGGTCCGGCCCTCGAAGCCCTCTCTGCTTACCTCGCCGACGGTACGGAGCCGGAAAAGTTCATCATCACCGAGTCCAAGCTCTATACTCCGGCCGATGACCCGCAGGGCGAATACGACCGCCGCAAGGGCCTGGGCTACTGATCACGGGACCTGCCCAAACCACGGCGTCATCCCGGCCTTGAGCCGGGACCCATCCTGAGCTTTCAAGATGGGCCCCGGGTCGAGCCCGGGGTGACCGTGCCTTTGGTGTGGCTGCGGTGGAGGAGGGCGGCATGGCCGACAGCGAATACGTGCTCGAAGCACGCGGCGTCATCAAGATCTTCGGCAACCACACCGCGCTGGACGCGGTCGATTTCGGTCTCCGCGCCGGCGAAGTCCATGCGCTGCTGGGCGAAAACGGCGCTGGCAAATCCACCCTGATCAAGATCCTGACCGGCGCCTACCAGCCCGATGGCGGCGGCGTTTTCGTTGAGGGTCAACAGGTGACGCTCGACAATCCCCTTCACGCCCAGACCCATGGCATCGGCACGGTGTATCAGGAGGTCAATCTCCTGCCCAACCGCTCGGTCGCCGAAAACCTTTACCTTGGCCATCAGCCCACACGCTTCGGCCTTGTGGACCACCGCAAGATGGAAGCCGCCGCACGCGTGCTCCTCGCCCGTTATGGCCTCTCCCTTGATCCAGCAAGCGAACTCGGCACCCACTCCGTTGCCGTCCAGCAGATCGTTGCCATCGCCCGCGCCGTTGAGCTGTCCGGCAAGGTGCTGATCCTAGACGAGCCCACCGCCAGTCTTGATCGCAACGAGGTGGAAAGGCTGTTCGATGTCGTGCGCGATCTTAAGCGCCAGGGCCTTGCGATCATCTTCATCACCCATTTTCTCGACCAGGTCTTTGCCATTTCCGACCGCCTCACGGTGTTGCGCAACGGCAAGCTGATCGAGACCCGCCCGCTCGAGGCCATGAGCCGCACCGATGTCGTGCGCCTGATGCTGGGCAAGGACATCGCCTTTTCGGGAGCCACTGATCTCGAGCCCGAAGCCACAACGGGCGAAGTGCTGCTCGACTTCAAGGGCTTTGGTCGCAAGAAGAGCGTGCAACCCTTCGACCTCACTATCCACAAGGGTGAAGTGGTGGGCGTCGCCGGACTCCTGGGGTCGGGCCGAACCGAGATGGCCCGCATCATGTTTGGAGCAGACCCGGCCGACCAGGGCAGCGTCGCCATCAATGGCCAGCCGGCCGCCATCCGCAAGACCACCGATGCGATCCGCCACGGCTTCGGCTTTACCCCCGAGGACCGCAAGGCCGAAGGCATCCTGGGCGACCTGTCGGTGCGCGAAAACATCATCATCGCATTGCAGGGCAAGCTGGGCTGGTTCCGCGCCCTCAACCGCGACGAACAGCTCGAGATTGCCGGCCGGTTCGGCGAAGCCATGGACATCCGCGCCGCCTCCCTCGACATGCCCGTCAAGCTCCTTTCGGGTGGCAACCAGCAAAAAGTCATCCTGTCGCGCTGGCTGGCGACCGATCCGGCCTTCCTGATCCTCGACGAACCCACACGCGGCATCGACGTGGGCGCGCATGCCGAAATCGTGCGCACCATCAACCGCCTCCGCGACGAAGGCATGGCCATGCTGGTGATCTCCTCCGAGCTGGACGAAGTGGTTGCCTATTCCTCCCGCATCGTCGTCATGCGCGACCGCGAAATGGTGGCCGAACTGCGCGGCACCAACATCAATCCCGGCGTGATCGTGCAGGCCATCGCCGCCAACCCTGACGAGGCAACGGCATGAAGCGCTTCAACCTGCAAAGGCTCGCCAATCCGCAATTGCTGGCCTTAGTCGGAGTCCTCCTGATCAACTGGCTCTTGTTCCCCAGCTTCTTCCGTATCAGTTGGCAGGATGGACGCCTGTTCGGCTCGCTGATCGACGTGATCAATCGCGGCGCACCCGTCGCTATTCTCGCCATCGGCATGACGGGGGTCATTGCCACAAAGGGTGTCGATCTTTCAGTCGGCGCCATCATGGCCGTGTGCGGCGCCGTCGCCGCAACCATGGTTGTCGCCGGCTATCCAACGCCCGTCGCCGTCATAGCCGCGCTAGCAGTCGGACTGGCCTGCGGACTGTGGAACGGGTTCCTCGTTGCCGTGCTAGACATCCAGCCCATCATTGCCACCCTGGTGCTGATGGTGGCTGGGCGTGGCATCGCCCAGCTGATCACCGAAGGCTCCATCGTCACCTTCAACGATCCGGCGCTGATCTTTATCGGCACCGGCTCTTTCCTCGGCCTGCCCATGGCTGCGGTGATTGCCCTGGTGCTGATGGTTCTCGTGACGGTGTTTGTGGGCCGGAGCGCCATTGGCCTTTTCATCCAGGCCATCGGCGTCAACCGGGCTGCTGCGTCACTGGCCGGCATCCACAGCCGCATGCTGCTGATGCTGGTTTATGCGGTGTCCGGTTTCTGCGCCGCCGTCGCTGGCATCGTCGTCGCCGCAGATATCCGCGGCGCTGACGCCAACAATTCCGGGCTCTGGCTCGAGCTCGACGCGATCCTCGCCGTGGTCATTGGCGGCACCTCGCTGCTGGGTGGCAAGTTCTCCATCCCCATGGCCGTCGTGGGCGCGCTGATCATCCAGGCAATGAACACAGGCATCCTTGTGTCCGGCTTCCCGCCCGAGTTCAACCTGATCGTCAAGGCGGGCATGATCATCTTGATCTTGCTGGTTCAGTCCCCTCTCGCCGGGCGATTGTTCACCCGCCGGCTCGTTTCTGCAAAGGCCGCACCCAAATGAAGCGCAGCCTCCGCCCGCTCGCCGCGACCGCCGTCATCTTCATCATCGCCTATGGCTTGAGTGTCCTGCAGTTCCCCGGCATGCTGTCCACGCGCGTCCTGGGCAATTTCCTCACCGACAATGCCTTTCTGGGCATCGCCGCCGTCGGCATGACCTTTGTCATCATCTCGGGCGGGATCGATCTCTCGGTCGGCTCGGTGATCGGCTTTACCGGCGTTCTCGTAGCGGTGCTGATTTCCTGGCTGGGCATCCACCCGCTGCTCGCCTTTATTGTCGCGCTAGGCGCTGCAGCCCTGTTCGGCGCCGCCATGGGTCTCACCATCCATTTTCTGCAGGTGCCCAGTTTCATCGTCACCCTAGCCGGCATGTTCCTGGCGCGCGGCGGAGCCTCGGTGATCACGCAGGACTCCGTGCCGATCAACCACGAATTCTATGACTGGTTAGGCGATCTCATCATCCGCCTGCCGGGCGGGGGCAGGTTGAGTTTCATCGGCATCCTGATGATCGTTATTTTCCTTCTTGGCGCGCTGCTGGCACACCGCACCCGCTTCGGCTCCTATGTTTACGCCTTGGGCGGTAACGCGGTTTCCGCGTCGCTCATGGGCGTGCCGGTCGCGCGCACCACGGTGCAGATCTATATGCTCTCCAGCATTCTGGCCGCCCTGGCCGGCATCGTCTTTTCCCTTTACACCTCCGCCGGCTATCCCCTGGCAGCCGTTGGCGTCGAGCTCGACGCGATCAGCGCCGTGGTCATCGGGGGCACCTTGCTGACAGGCGGCTATGGTTTCGTGTTGGGCACCTTTGTCGGCGTGATGCTGTTGGGTCTTGTTCAGACCTACATCATCTTTGACGGCACGCTGTCGAGCTGGTGGACCAAGATCGTCATCGGGGTGCTGCTGTTCTTGTTTATCGTCCTGCAGCGCATCATCTTCGCCGCCTCCGCCCCTGGAGAAAAGGCGACCGAGAGGCGCTAGATGATCGAAGCAGGCAGCCTTATTCGCTCGCTTTCCGGGCGGCCTGCAGCGCGCAATTTCCACAATTTCGTGATCAACGAAATAGGCTTGGGCATCGTCACCGGCCGCTTCCCTGTAGGCACGATCCTGCCCAGCGACGCGCAGATGATGGAAAGCTTTGGCGTTTCGCGCACGGTTCTGCGCGAGGCCCTCAAGACCCTGGAAGCCAAAGGCTTGATCGAAGCGCGGCCCAAGGTGGGCACCCGCGTCTCTCCCCCAAGCCGCTGGAGCTTTTTCGATCCCCAGGTGCTGTCCTGGCATTTCTGGGCCAAGCCGGACCGGCGCTTTTATGAGTCTCTGTTTGACACGAGGCGTGCCCTCGAAAGCCGCGCGGTGGCCCTCGCCACCCTAAGGCGCACAGCCGAACACGTGCGGCTCATGAAATACTGGCTCCACCAGATGGATATGGCCGATGGCGGCATCGAAGCGCACGGCTTGGCAGGCCTCGAAATCCATCGCGCGATCGCCGAAAGCTCAGGCAATGCTCTCCTGCGCTCGGTGATCGGGATAGTTGAACTAACCCTGGCGCTGGCCCTGAAAACTCTGACAACAGCTGACGAGGAGGCTTACCGCAAAAACTCCTATGCGGCCCATCTCAGCCTGCTCCGTGCGATCGAGGCGGGGCATTCGCAGGCTGCACAAGATGCGCTCGAAACCATTATCAGCCTTGATGATGCCCGCGTCATGACCTTGGTCACGCAGCCCTAGCCCAGGCCGGGTACAGCATTCTTGACATCGGCCGTGGTGGGCGCATCGACCCGGCGATACAGCGTTTGAACGATCGAGTAGCATCCGAAAGCCACCAGCCCCAGCGCAGCCAGGCCATAGAGCCAGCGTCCAAAGGGCATGGCATGCACATAGTCAAGCGCTTCCGAAGTGCCCCCAGCTTGCTCGGGCGAAACCGTCCAGGCGGCATAAAGAACGAAGCCGCCAACCACGACCAGCAGCAATCCGCGCGCCAGGAGGCCAAAGCGGCAGACCTTGTCGAGCAGATCGGCATGCGCCGCTGGCAGATCGATATGCTTGCGATACTTGCCCGAAGCGCCTTTCCACACCTGCGCACAACCAGCCCCGATGACCCCCAGAGCTGCAAGGCCAAGCAGCCACGGGCCAAACGGCTGCTGAAGCAACCAGGCGGATGCTTGCTCCTCGCCCCCACCGCCGCTGCTGCCACTTCCGCTGCCCAGCGCGATCCGTGCAGCGCTCAAAGCCAGAAACACGTTGGCGCCAGCACTCACAACCGACCCAACGCGGCCAACCATACCCTTGGCGTCCGTGCCGACATTGTCGGCATCGAGCAGCCCCTGGGCAAGCCGCCACGCCACATAACCAAACAAGCCGACCGCAACCAAGCCAAGAATGATCCGGCCAAACGGCAGCTGCAAAAGGCTGGTCAACGCATCCGAGGACCCTTCGGCGTCGCTGCCGCCCCACACCGCAGAAGCCAGAGCCAGCCCGCCGAGCAGAAGGTAAACGACGCCGCGTGCCGCATAGCCGCCTCGTGCCAGGGTCTCGAAATGGTTGTGCATGGGTCAGGTCCTCGTTCGGCCAAGCAACGGGCGGCGATAGAGCTCGTTCCGCCTTCTAGCTTCTTACCTGCACGGACATGGCGAAGTCGGCGATCGCGCTGTTGTAGACGTCCGCGCGCTCCAGAAAGCCCATGTGATTGGCGCCCTCAAAGGCGGTGAAATGGCTTCCCGCCCGGTCGCGCGCAATCTGCTCGCCGGCTTCGGGCTTGGTGACGATATCCATCGCGCCGGCCAGCACCAGCAAGGGAGGCGAAACCTTGGCAATGGCGTGGGTCGCATCCCAACGGAACATGGCAAGGTTGCCGCGCTGGATGTTGCCCTGCGGGTTGCGCGTCGCGAGAAGCGTCGTGTGTTCGAGCTGGCTGCGCGTCACATACTTACCGAACCCTAAACGGTTCGCCATATGCGCCGAGCCGCTGAGATAGCTCTGCCAGGCACCCAGCCACACCAGCGGCTGCAGAAAAATGGATAGCCGCATGATCGGCTCCAGCAAGGGCCAGCGGATCGCCTGCGCTAACCCGCTCAGGATCATGGTTTTGAGCGGATTGGTATAGGTCGTGTTGATCAACACCGTGCCCGCAACATGCTGGTTGAAGAAGTCTGGTTCGTCACGCGCCAGCGTCTGGATGGTCATGCCGCCAATGCTGTGCCCGGCCAGAACAACGCGCCGGTCACCCGCAATCGCCATAACGCTCTTAAGGTCCTTGGCAAAGGTGGACAGACCGATATTGGAGGAAGAAGCTGGCGTTGAGCGGCCCAGTCCGGGCAGGTCCCAGCAGATGACGTGAAAGCGCTTGGCGAGATCGCGCTTGAGGTAAAACCAGATCGTGCTGTCCATAGCCCAGCCATGCACAAGCACCAGCGGCGGCGCGTCGGGCGCGCCATGCTCTTCCACATAGAGCTGTGAGCCGTTTGGAGTTTCTATGATCCGGCCATTGCTGCGTTCTGGCGAGGTCGGGTCCGTGTCTCGCCGGGCCAAAAGCAACAGCACCAGCGGCCTGCCCGCAAACGAGAAGGCCAGCAGAGCCAGACCAAGCCACAGGTACCAGTCGGTGCGCACGCGCACGATATCCCCATCAACCTGGCGGATCAGGTCGCCCTGATACCAGTTCCAAAGGAGGTAGATCGCCAGCCCCAAAATAAGCAGCGACAGAATAGTGAAGATGTAGCGCAGAATAAGCTGGAGCGGCATATGGGCAGAGCCTGTTCAGGTCGGCAAAATGGAAAGGGGCGGCATTGCCGCCCCCGGAGAACCTAGCGTGAAGCCTTGTAGAGCTTTGCCGCGATTTCGTAGAACTCTTCGGGCGCATAGTCCGGAGCGAAAGCCGAAGGAACGCCCTGGAGTTGCTGCATCTTGCCGCCATCGGGCATGCCTTCGACCACTTCGAGCGGACCCGGCGGATCATCGGGCAGGGCAACTTCGTCATTGCTCCAAATGCCTGAGATTTCCTTGTAGTCGTCCTGGCTCCACGTATAGAGCCGGCGGTGGGAACCCTCGTCCAGATACTTCTGCGATTCCGGAATCTTGCTCAGCGGAATGTTGGGCGTGGGCAGCATCTTCTCGATCTCGACGCCGGTGAGCTTTTTGAGCGCCAGCGCATAGGAATGCGCATGCACCGAGCCGCGCACCAGCAGGTACCCGCACACTTCGCGTCCGGTCGCATCGTCTGCGCTCAGGGTCTCATAAACCCGCAGCTTATGGAGACGTGCACCGCATTCGAGGTGGAAGTTGTGCAAGAGGTCAAAGATCAGGTTGCCGGTCGTGGTGATGAAATCATTGTTCCACGACACGCCATTGGCATTGACCGGCGTCGCGCCGCCACCATTGGAGAGGAATGCCGAAGCAAGGCGGATGTCCTGCATCGCTTCATGGGGCGACTTGGTGATGTTGCCGCCATCGCCCATGTCGCCCTTGGGCTTTTCCGGGCCATTGTTGAGCATGGCGACGCCATTGCTCACCAACTCGACGTGGGCCAGTTCTTCGGCGGTGATCGAAGCAACCAAGCTATAGAACGGCCGCAGCTTGTCCTTGGAGCGGAAGTTGAAGCTCTGGAACATGTAGTTCCCGAGCGTGGACATCTCGCCATATTTGCCACCCAGAAGCTCCTGCAGGGCAGCAGCTGCGTTCGGGTCTTGCTTGGCGGGTGGCGGCAAGTCAGTGATCAGTCGGTCTACTCGCATAAACATGCGCAGTCTCCTTGGTTAGGAGACGAGCCAACGGCTTGGGGCTATCGTTGTTCCCCAATGGTTGCTGCCGCCCTTAAGGGCCGCGTGTTCGGATACGGCACTCAGCGCATGGTGACCGAGCAAGGCAAACTCTGCCCCACCCGAAAAGGTGCCCTAGGGTTAACCTGGATATGTAGAGCTGGGGAGGGGGCTGGAGCGGGTGAAGGGAATCGAACCCTCGTCATCAGCTTGGGAAGCTGCTTCTCTACCATTGAGATACACCCGCGACGGCCAGATAGATGCGGTAAATCGTTTCCCTCGTCAAGCGAGCAAGAAACCGTTCTCGATCACTGGACGATGAACGGCTTGAAATGCTTGGAGAGCTTCAGCGACTGCGCTTGGTAGTTCGAGCCAAGCGCCGAGCCATAAAGGCGGGTTGGTGGTTCGGCGAGTTTTTCATAGATGAGCCGCCCGATTGTTTGCCCATGGCCAAGCAAAAACGGCACTTCGCGGCTGCGCACTTCCAACACCGCCCGGCTGCCGGTGCCGCCCGCCGCCGAATGTCCGAAGCCCGGGTCGAAGAACCCGGCATAATGGACGCGGAACTCGCCCACCAACGGGTCGAACGGCACCATTTCGGCGGCATGGGTCGGTGGCACATGCACCGCCTCGTCACTGACCAGGATATAGAATTCATCCGGATCAAGGATCAGTTCCTCGCGGCCGCGACTAAGGAGCGGGTCCCAGAAGTCGAGCACCTCGAGCGCCGCCTTCTTGTCGACGTCCACCACCGCCGTGTGCCGGCGCGAGCGGAAGCCGATCAGCCCGTCACGACCCGCGCCCTTGAGGTCGATGGACAAAGCGACCCCTTCGCCCACCGGCACGCCATTGCCGAACACCAGCGTATCGCTTTCATGCAAGGCGCGATGTTCATTAACCGTCAGCCAATTGTCACCAGAGCGGAACCGCATCTGGCTGAGACGCGAACCGGTGCGCACCAGCACCGGAAACGTGCGCGGACTGACTTCGAGGTACAGCGGCCCTCTATAGCCTTCGGGCATCTGGTCAAAGCCACGCGCCCGGTCCCCAATCACCCGGGTAAAAACGTCGAGCCGGCCCGTCGAGCTCTTGGGGTTCGCCGAAGCGCTGACCGCCTGTGGCAAATCGAGGCTTTCCTGCAAGGGCACGAGGTAAACACACCCCCGCTCCAGCACCGCCCCATGCTTGAGGTCGATTTCGTGCAGCTTGAGGGCCGCAATACGCTCGGCCACCGAGTGGTCGGGGCCCGGGAGAAAGCTCGAACGCACCCGATAGGCGACATCGCCCAGCCGCAGGTCGAGGCTGGCCGGCTGGACCTGGTCGGCGTCAAACATTCGAGTGGCGCTGATGGCGCCCTGCTGGTGCAACTGCTCGATCAGCCGCGCCGGAAACACTCCTTGCGGCCAGCGCTCTTGCTTGTCCATGTGTTGTGTTCCCCGGCGCCCAGGGTGATCCCTAGCAATCCTTGCAATTGACGCCAACCAGCAATTGGCTTTAGATCACAGCCCAGTGGTGATTTGGCCGGTCGCTTGCAGCCACTTAAAAGAAATTGCTAAAGACCGTCTGGGAACCGGCCGCCTGTTTGCGCGCCGGTTTTTTGTTGTGAAGGACGACCAATGTCTCGCCAAAACAATCCCCTGCTTGATCCCGCCAAGCGCAGCAGCGCGACCCATTTGGTTCATGGTGGTGGCCGGCGCTCCGAGTTCAACGAGACCAGCGAAGCGATCTTCCTCAATTCCGGCTACAGCTATCCAAGCTCGGAACACGCCGAATTGCTGTTTCAGGGCAAGTTTCCCGGCGCGCACAACTATTCCCGCTTTGCCAATCCTACGGTCGACATGTTCCAGGATCGCATGGCGCTGATCGAAGGGGCAGAAGCGGCCCGCGCCTTTGCGTCCGGCATGGCTGCCGTCACCAATGCGGTGATGAGCCAGGTCCGCGCCGGCGACCATATCGTTGCCGCTCAGGCGCTGTTTGGCGGTTGCCGTTATGTGGTGGAAGACTACGCGCCGCGCTTTGGCGTCCAGTCGACGCTGGTGGACGGCCGCGATCCGGAAAACTTCGAGCGCGCCATGCGCCCCAACACCAAGGTCGTGTTCATCGAAACCCCGACCAACCCGACATTGGAACTGGTCGACATCAAGGCTGTTGCCGAGATCGCCCATCGCCATGGCGCCAAGCTGATCGTCGACAACGTTTTCTCCACCGCTCTTTATCAAAAGCCGCTCGAGCTTGGGGCCGATCTCGTTACCTATTCGGCCACCAAGCATATCGACGGGCAGGGCAGGGTGCTTGGCGGCATCGTGCTCGGCTCCAAGGCCTTGATCGAGGGTGATGTGCATACTTTTCTGCGCCAGACTGGCGCGACCCTCAGCGCCTTCAATGCCTGGGTGTTGCTCAAGGGGCTGGAAACCTACGCCTTGCGCATACAACAGATGACGGACAGCGCTGAAAAGCTGGCTGCAGCTCTGGCAGGTCATCCAAAGATCAGCCGCGTCATCTATCCCCATCACCCGAGCCACCCGCAATATGAGTTGGGCAAGCGGCAGATGCAGCGCGGTTCGACCCTCCTGGCGCTGGAAGTCAAAGGCGGGCAGGAGGGGGCCTTCACCCTGTCCGACAGCCTCGCCGTGATACTGATCAGCAACAATCTGGGCGACAGCAAGTCGCTGATCACCCATCCTCGCACCACGACCCATGCGCGCCTGACCGAGGAAGTGCGCCTCGAAACCGGCGTCACCCCTGGCCTCCTGCGCCTGTCGGTCGGCCTCGAAGATCCTGACGATCTGCTGGCCGATCTTCTTTATGGGCTGGATCAGGTCTGAGGTCGCAACCGGTGCCCGAGATCATCGCGAAGCTCCTGCGCCCGCTGGCAGCGCTTGCCCTGCTTGTTGCACCGGCAAGCGCGCAGCTGCTGCCCTACCATTCCGATCCGTCCGCGCGTGAAATCCTGCCTGACGCCGATGCCGTCGCCGCCATCCGCTTCCTCACCACGGACGATTTCCCACCGTTCAACTTTCGTGACGCGGGCGGCGAACTGATCGGCTTCAATGTCGATCTGGCCAAACGCATCTGTGCCGAAGTCGACGTCGCCTGCACCATTCAGGCCTGGCCGTGGGATCAGGTGGCCAATGCGCTGGAAGATAGCCAGGGTGATGCGCTGATCGCCGGGCTTGCCATGACCGAGGAAAATGGCGCCCGTTTTGACTGGTCGTCGATTTATCTGGCTTTGCCCGGGCGCTTCGTGACCCGCGCTGCTGATATCGGAGTGTTCGACCCTTCAGCCTTGGCAGGAAAAGCTGTTGCCGTGCGCGAAGGCAGCACGCACGACACCTTTATGACGCGCTATCTGCCCGATGCCGCGCTCAGCCGGTTCGACAGTGAGATCGAGGCGCTTCAAGCCGTGGCAGACGGAAAGGCGGACGCGTTTTTCGGCGACGCCATGCGGGCCTCATTCTGGCTCAACGAAAACCTGCAATGCTGCGGCTTTGCCGGCGATGCTTACTTCCGGCCGAACCTGTTCGGCGAAGGGCTCGCCGTCGCCGTACCGGCCGGGCAGGACGCCGTGCGCCACGCCATCGACTGGGCTCTGGTTCGGCTCAAGGACAATGGCGTGCTGGACGAGCTTTACCTGCGCTGGTTCCCCGTCGGCTTCTACTAGCCCTGCGCAGGCATGCGCCGGTGCCGGGCTCGGGCCGCCACTTCGATGGCAGCGGTGGTCAGGCGATCAAGGTCGAGCTTGTCGCGCAGTAGCTCAAGAAAGCGCAGCTCTTCCTGTTCGAGATGAAGGTCCACCGATGTGACCTCCACAGCCACGGCATAGGCGGTGTCCTGCAGCTTGCGCGGCAGCGCTGCAATAGCCTCGTCGATCACCTGGTCCAGCCCGCCTGGGCCGTTCAGCATATCGGCGCACCGATTGGCGACCTCCGCAAGCCGCGCCTTGTCAAAGTCCTCAAACACCGGCAGCCGTCCGATCAGCGCCTGGATACGCACCAGTTCCTGTTCGGTCATGGCACTGTCGGAAGAGGCGGCAACAATCATCAGGTTGATGAGCGCGTCATGGGCTGGGTTGGACATGGAGGCTTCCTGGCTCGCTTGTGTGAGCCGTTAGCTAGGCATGCAGCCAGAGCTTGGCAAGCCGGGCGGAAACATTGACGCAGGCGCATGGGGATGCAACACACCCGCAATCTCTCTTCCCGAAAGGCTGCACCTTGTCGCCCGCTCCGCTGCCCACGCTTGATCCTGCGTTCTTTGACGCTGCCCAGTCTGCCCGTGCCTGGCCGTTCGAGGAAGCGCGCAAAATCGTGGCGCGGATCGAAAAGTCGGGCAAGGCCGAGGCCGTGTTCGAAACCGGCTATGGCCCGTCCGGCCTGCCCCATATCGGCACCTTTGGCGAGGTTGCGCGCACCACCATGGTCCGCACCGCCTTTCGCCTCCTCACGCGCGACCAGGTGCCCACACGGCTGATCTGCTTTTCCGACGATCTCGACGGCATGCGCAAGATCCCTGAAAACGTGCCCTCGCGTGAAGCGATGGAGCCGCATCTGCAAAAGCCGCTGACCGCAGTCCCCGATCCCTGGACAAACGAGTTCGACAGCTTCGGCGCCCACAACAATGCCATGCTGCGCCGCTTCCTCGACACGTTCGGCTTCGACTACGAATTTGCCAGCGCCACCGATTACTACCGTTCCGGCAAGTTTGACGCCGTGCTGCTGCGCGCTGCCGAGCGCTACGACGACATCATGAAGGTGATGCTGCCCACGCTGGGTGCGGAGCGGCAGGCCACCTATTCGCCTTTCCTGCCGATTTCACCCATCAGCGGCCGCGTCCTCTACGTCCCAATGAAGGAGGTCAACAGCAAGGACGGCACGATCACCTTCACCGACGAGGATGGCACGGACACCACGCTTCCCGTCAC
>CAKTFF010000016.1 GCA_934553185.1 uncultured Devosia sp. | reverse complement strand
CCCCTCCCGGCATACCACAGGTTCTTGCAGGCTAATGCAATTTTCCCATTGTATAACAGTCTCTTAGGATGTGGTCAGGTTTAAGGACCTTGCGCCCGCTGGTTCAAACGTGCAACAAAAGCGCTACAAGCGTGCAACATGGGCACCACCGTGGCCGAACCCGATCGCATCTCACGCCGCGCCAGCAGCGGCAAATACTTCTATGTTCGGAGGGTGCCCAAGGAATTGGCAGACCTCGACAGCCGAGGCGTTATCCGCAAGAGCTTGAAGACCGAGAACGCGACCGAGGCCGCCATCAAGGCTCGACAGATCGACGACGCGCTGGAGACCCTCTGGGCTGCGCTGCTTACCGGCCGCGATGCCAAGCATAGCTGGCAGCGCTACGAGTCTGCCGTGAAGCTTGCCAGTTTGAGGGGATATAGCTACCGCAGCATCGCCGACCTCGCCGCGGGGCCTCTTGAAGACCTGATGCCGCGCGTCCAAGACTTGGCTGACGAGATAAAACAAAAGCCCGTGGTCGAGGCGCTGATCGGTGGAGCGCCTGACGTCGAGATAAAGCTCAGCACCCTGTACGACGCCTATTTCGAGCACAACAAGGTGGCGCTTCGGGGAAAATCTCCAGGGCAGATAAAGCGCCATGAAGGCCAGCGCCGCACCTCGGCCCAGGTGGCTATCGACGTGATCGGTGACAAAGCACTGCACACCATCACTAAGGCAGATGCGCTGCGATATCGCCAACACTGGGTCGATCGTACCGCTGCCGGCCAGGTGACCTCGGCCAGCGCCAACCGGACTATGTCCGATATCAAGGGTATGCTGACGGTCGTCGACCTAGCGCTTTCCACTACCTACGGCGAGCCTTGGGAAAACCTGCGGATCAAAGATAAAAAGCACAAGAGCAAAGGTAGGAAGAGACCGCCCTACCCGCTCGACTTCATCAAGGACAAGCTGCTCGCGCCTGGGGCACTCGACGGCCTCAATAAAGAGGCACGCATGATCGTCTACATGATCGTCGAGACAGGCATGCGACCCAGCGAGGCGTGCAACCTGCGCCCGGAGGATATCAGGCTCGACGCGAAAATACCGCACATCGCCGTTGAAGAGCGGGACGACCGAGAGCAGAAAAGCGCTCAGTCAGTTCGCACGATACCGCTGGTCGGGTGCGCTCTTTGGGCCGCACGTCAATGCCCAGAAGGGTTTGTGCGCTATCATGACAAGGGTGACAGTCTCTCATCGGCTGTAAACAAGTTCTTGGCTGAGAACGGACTGAAGCCCACACCTAAGCATGTGCTCTATTCTCTGCGCCATTCGTTCCAGGATCGTTTGCTTGCGGCCGGCGCCCAAGATCGCATGCAGGTGGACCTCATGGGTCACGAACTGGGCAGGCCGGAGTACGGTTCAGGCACGACGCTTGAGCAGAAGATGTCGCTGCTGGAGCAAATGGCCTTCCCGTGGCAACGGGATGCTAGGGGCCCCGGCCTCGCGGCCGAGGCGTAGCAAACTTCAAGCTGCGCGATCTGCTTGGGTTGTGATGTTCTCGTAAATATCGAGCCCTTGGTCCAGTTCGTATCGCAGGATGAGGCGTTGCGCCCGATCCCGCTGAGCAGCATTGGGAAACCTGGCCGCGCGCAAGAATTCGACCATCATGGCTAGGTCGTCCGATAACGAGCCAATGAGTCGCTCTTCGAGAAACTGTAGGCCCGGACGCGTGCGTCCAGGTGTCGGCTCTTTGAACTGAACTGCGCAAAGAGCATGCGTGGTGACTAAGATCGCCGCGCGAAAGCGCTCGTAGATCAGTTCGATCTCTTCAATCGAGAACTGCGAGTAGTCGGGAGGAAGACCATGCATTGAGTTCATGGGCCCATATTACTGCAGGCACTGAGCGAGAGTCGCGTCAGACAGGCAGTAATCCACGAGCAGTAGCGACTTGATTTCGGAAAGCTCGGGGCTCGGTTGTTCACTGATTTGTTTATTCGCTATGAGTCTGAGTGACTTAGCTCATAGCGAAGTGCCAGAAAAAAAGTTCAGGGCCGTACCAGCAATGATCTATCTGCTGGTGGACAAACCCCACTATCCACAGGGCTTTTCCCTGTTTTGCAGGAAACTCCGCAGAAGCTCAGATCATGGTTTGTTCTGGATGATCAATTCGCCTGCTTCCTTTGGGCCTCTGGTGGCTTGGCCAATTGTGTAGTTCAGGCTAACTGAGTCGCGGTGCAATCCCGAGAACAGTGCCCGGATTTCTGGCACATCGTTGATCGACAGGATTGCCCTGCCCTTCATGGTACGCATGCGCTCGGCCATAAACTGAAATTGCTCGCGGTCGAACAGGCCCTCGCCATAGTCCGTCTCGTTCGTCCAGTATGGCGGATCGAGATAGAATAGCGTCTCTGGCCGGTCGTAGCGGGCGATCACCTGCTGCCAGTCCAGACACTCGATGGTCACACCAGACAGGCGTTCGAAGATGGCCTCAAGCATCGGCGCCACGGTCATTACGTCGAACCGACTAGGCCGATCCGGCGCCACCCCGAACGTCTGCCCGACCACCTTCCCTCCGTATGCTGTGCGCTGGAGGTAGATGAACCGGGCAGCCCGCTCCAGATCGGTCAGCGTAGATGGATCGGTTCGCTTCAGCCGTTCGAACTCACGGCGCGAGCTGAGCTGAAACTTGATGTGGTCCATGAACGCTGGATAGTGGCGCTGCAGGATCCGGAAGAGGTTGGCCACCTCGCCATTGCGGTCGTTAATGACCTCAGCCTTGGGGCGCGCAGCTCGACGGAAAAAGATGCCACCCATCCCGACGAACGGCTCGACATAGAGCGTGTGGGGTATGGCAGCGATTTTCTTAGTGATCGTCGAGGCAAGGCTTCGTTTACCACCCAGATAAGGCGCAGGCGGAAGCACCGGCTGAACCGGCTCAAGTTGAGTTTCCATAAAGGTGTTGGTCCTTAGAACCAGCGGGCCCGAAAGGGCACAGGGCCGGTGTAAGGTCACTTCATCGGGCTGGGCTCTTGCTTCCCGGCGTTGACCCAGCGAGGCGGCGTTCGCGCGCCGCTTCCCCTGTCTGCTACTGCATCCTTGCGGCTAGCTTGACGATCTCGCGGCCGAGTTCGCGGACGTCAGTGCGTGCATCGGTGATGTCACCGCCGAGCGAAATGGCGGCGGCAGTGTTTGCCCGAAGCGTTTGCGTCAGTTCCTTCCAGACCTCGGTGTTGTCGGCAAGCTCGCCCGCGACCTTGTTGAAAGCTGCGATAAGCTCGTCTGCCTTCTTGTTGTCGATGACGGCCCCAAGAACCCGCTGGGCACCATCGGCGATAGGCTGCGGGGCTCGTTTGCCCTGCCGTTCCCCGAGGTAAGCCAACCCGAAAATGATGGCGAGACTGATGCCAAAGGCGATGACGGCCCAAGGCGGTAGCTGAGAGAGATCAGGTAACGGCACCACTTCCTCCAACGTCTTTGGACGCGCGATAGATGTTGACCAACTCCATCACGGCGAACGTGGGATAGATGGCGAGCCAGGTGCTGATCACGCCGGATGCTGCAAAGGCGCAGGACCATCCAACGAACAGCAGGAAGCCTCCGCCAGCAGAGACCTGGCGGATGCGGGGCGTGACGTGCTTTCGGGCGCCATTGATGATCAGGCCGGCAATACGGAGCAAGCCTAAGAACAGCATGATCCAGCCGAGCAGGTTTTCACTGCCGAACAAGGCACGGAAACCTGCCCAGGCGGGTTGGTCGAATGTGTCCTCGGGCAGAAGCAGCACGATCCCGAGCAGGCCAGTGATGCCTGCAAGAAACCATTCCGGCATACGCGGGCCGAACCTGTGGGTGATTTGCTCCACCCACAGGCCGGGACCGATGTAAGGCTGAGGGCCTTGGGCCATGGTCACGACGCCTTGTTGCGCGGCGCCAGGTAGACGACGGCAAAGCCGATCACCGCATTGATCAGGCCGACAGCGACATAGCCGTACCAGGGCATGGCGACCTCTGGCGGGATCACGATAAACGTGCCCAGACTGGTGACGCCGGTGACAGCGGCGCCGGCAATAGCTTTCGAGATGGAACGAAGGTCCATTTGGTCAGTCTCCGATGATGTTGGGGGTGTTGCGCTAGAGCGCGGCTTCAAGCGCGTCGAGTTCGGCGCGGATGATCTTGAGATGCTTGCGGGCAACGTCGTTCTTTGACGCTGGCGCCGGCTGCGGAAAGTGATCGATCTCTGGCGCAGGCGGCAAGGAAATCGGGAGGTACTTGGCAGCGGCAAGCGCAGCTTCGAAGATCAGCGCCAGCTTGCCGATCTCCAGTTGCCGGTCGGTGCCGTTCACGATCCGCCGGGCTGCCACGTATTCGCGCAGATCCTCGTCGTCGCTTTCGTCCACAAGGTCGATGAAGTCACCGAGCGACTTGCCGGTGAACCAGCCGTGTTCCATGCCGTCGAACAGGATGCGCACCGACAGTGCGGGCTCCATGGCCCTATCCGGATCGTTGATCAGGTCGATGCCGTAGAACTTGCCAACCTTGCCGTAGTTCTCGAACCAGGTCAGCTGCACCAGCCCGCGCCCGTAGTATGGAAAGTAGCGCAAGTGTTTCTTCCGCCAATCCTCGGATAGCCAGTACGCTTCACGCACCGGCTGCATGGTCTTGCCGCTTTCCCACCACGCCGTAGCCAGGCAGTAAGCGGTATGGTTGAGCCCGGTGCCCCGGCGCTGCGCCTCGTCGAGCACGAGTTCAAAACCGACAACGTTCGCCTGCGTCAATGCGCCAAGCTTCGGTCGCAGGGCGTCGAAGAACGCTTTGCGGTTCATGGCCATGGTGGCCTCCTGTCATGATGATGTTTAAGGCTGAGCGGAACCCGAGAAAGGGTCGCGAGTTAGGGGCATGTGAGCGAAGGGATCTGCGCTTGCACTCCAGGTACAAGCCCTAGCCACTGCCCCCGGCTGGGGCTTTTACTTGCGTGCCGCTAGTTCCAGGCTGAAGCTCCAGCGCGGGGCGAGTAGCTGAACTCGGACTGCTGCGTCCGAATGCGGGCTGAGAAGTTGGTGCTGCCCGTGGCGGCAGCGAACAGATCCCCGGCTGGAATGTTGAACACCGCCGCGCTCCAGACGCCGTTGCGGCTGAATGCAACCTTGCGCGTCTCGAAGTCGACTTCGATGCCCAGGACGTTGCCGGCCGACAATGTACCCACGCCGGCACTGCCCTGACTGGTGCCGCCGATGGAGACGTTGCCATTGGAGCCGTTAAAAGCCACGCCGTTCTGGTTTGCTGCGATCCAAGTCGTCATGCTCGCCGAGGCGTTGACCAAGCCGATGATCGCGCCAGTCGTGTTGACGACCTCGATCTCAAGGTAGAGCTTTCCGGCATTGCGCGACGAGGTGCTGCGGGCGCCTTGGGCCGTGCTTGCAGTTACCGTTGTGCGCCGCCCCAACTCCGACAGCGCGGCCGCGCCGATAGCGGCGGGGTCAAATCTGGTCGCCATGACATAGGGGGCGCCAGCCGCACGCGGAGCGATGCCATGAACAGCCGGCGAGGTGCCCACCACGGCGGCAAAAAGCGCGGCATAGGAGTTGCCGCCTTTCGCCTCGTGCAGAAGCCCTGGCGCATCGCCAGCAGCCTGGGCAACAGCGAACGGGCTGCCCCATCCGCCTGGGCTGGTGGCGCTTTCCAGAACACCGGCCGGGTCGAAATAGACCGGGCGCCCTCGGACCATCAGATTATAGGCTACCCGCGCAGGGTTCTGCCCTGCCCTCGGCGTCGTGAAGTCGGCCTCGGTGTATGGGTCGGCCGTCTTCCAGATGGACGGCAGCCCGAAGGAGGCGGCCGTGTTCTCGTTGTCGGCGTAGATCTGGGCGGCGGTGCGATTGTTCAGGGCGTCGTTGATGCCGTTGCCGATCGCGATGAATGTGACGCCAGCCCAGATCAGCAGTGCCCGCCTGCGCGAATTGCTGGTGTTCGCTGCCCACAGCAGAGCTTTGTCGCCGCGGGAAGCCACACTGATGAAGGCGACCCCGACCTCACCAAAGAGGCGGGGGAACTGTCCAATGTCGCCCCGCGCGGTGTTCGAGCCGTCATAGATGCCATCGTCGCGGCTATCGCCAACGATACCAGCCACCGGCTTGTTGGACATGGCCACAATGGCACATGGCCCGTACCAGGTATCGGCGAAGGTCTGAACCGGGGCAACACCCAAGGCCGAAGGCTCGGCAACGGCGAACTCGAATTTGTCGCCGTTAAGAAGGTCGGACTTGAATTGGCTGAAGAAGATGCCGATCGGGAAGTTGGCCCGGATGCGCGGATAGATGCGTGTGCCCGCCAGCGCATCGATCGTGGCAACGGCGGTGAAATAGTCGCCGTCCGGCGCGGTGAGCGCCGCTGCCCCGCCCGCCTCGTCCACCATATCGACAGTGACCGGCAGCCCGGTCTGCCGATCGGTATAGGTGATCTGGGCAGTGCCCGTAGCTGCGGCACCCTGTGGCGTCTCCCCGCCGGCGTCGGTGCAGTAGTTCGGCCAGCGGACCTTGATCTGCCCGTTCACATTGACGAACAGGACGTGCTGCGTCTCGGCCTTGATCCAGAACTTGGTCTTGTCAAAGGTCTGCGGCAGCGACACCCGATTTGTGACCGCTCGCATGGCAAAGGGGATGACCTGGGCAGCGGCCCTCACGATACCGGGCAGGCTGGTCAGCCCCGTTGATAGTGCAAGCTTCATGACGCAGGCTCCTGGTGCATAGGCATGAAAAAACCCGCCTAAGCGGGCCGGGCAAACAAGGGTGGTATCGAGGGTTAGAGCGTGTGCAGGTGGAACATCGGCCGGATGAGCATGCCCTTGGTTGTGTCGCCGGCATGGCTGGCGCCGGAGAGGTTGCCGGTCGTGGTGCCGAAAGCCGGGTAGATCGGCGTCGCCGGCGCGGTGACATCGATGCCCAGCTTGAAGCGCCGGAAGCCATTGCCCTTGTCGGAAACCACGCCACCGGTGAAGGCAAAGGTGGCCTCATTAGCGTTGTAGATCGTGCCGATCGCTCCATTGAGGAGATCTATCGCGATGAAGGCATTGCCACCCGAAAGCTCAACCTGCGCCCATTGGTAGCCCAAATATCCAAGGTCGGCTTCCAGCTCGTAGGAGCCAGTGCCCATGCTGATCGGAGCTGCCGGCAGGAAGCGATGCGCCGCCGTGGTAGCCGTCTCCAAGAAGGCTTCTGCGGTGTTGCCATATTCAGGCGCCCTGCGCCCAGTCGCCACTGTGCCCGCGAACTTGTTCCAGTTGCCGTTGTTGATGCTGCGGCCGCCGATGATCAGGTTCGTGCCCTTGCCGGGCATCACCGGGCCGGCTGCGCGCGGCGCAATGCCGTGCAAAGCAAGCGAGGTGCCGACGATCGGCGCATGCTGGGCCGCATAGGCGGCACCGACATTGGTCAGGTGGAGGAAATCGGGCGCGACCGCGTCTTCGTTGCGCCATCCGCCCTGAGGCGTGCAGAGGACGATGTCCAGGTCGATATAGACCGGCTTGGTGCGGACGATAGCATTGTAAGCCTGGCGCTCTGCTTCCTTGAGCGCGCTCCAAGGAGTATCGGGACCGCCAACGGTGAAGGCGGGCACAGTCACCCAAACCGCAGGCAGGCCAAGCAGATCGGCAATGGCCTGGTTGTCAGCCTCGACCTTTTGAGCCGTATGGCCCTGGTTGAAGGCGTTGATGCCACCCTGCAGGATGACATAGGAGCCACCGGCCTCGGCCGCCAAGGGCACGCGCCGTGCCGAGTTGATCAGGAACTTTTCGGGGTAGTCGCCCCGGCCGCACAGGTTTACCGATGGTATGCTGGCGCGACCGAGGAGGCGCGGTACGGCACCGACGTCGCCCTTCGCACTATCGGCGACGTCATAAAGGCCATCGCCGTTGCTGTCCCCGACAATCACCGCCACTGGCTTGGCGGTAACGGCCCGGACTAGGCAGGGCCCGCGCCAGGTGATCGCGTCGGTCTGGACCCCAGCCGACCCCAAGGCACCTACTGCCGCGCCGAACTGGTAGCGGTCACCATTGAGCAAATCGGACTTGAACTGGCTGAAGATGGCTCCCTTGGTGTTGGTGTTTCTCTCCTCGAGAATGACCTTGGTGCCCTTCAGCGCGTCGATCGTGGCAACGGCGCGCAGGTACCCGCCATCGTCGGCCGTCAAAATGTTGCTGCCGGTGACGCCGTCGACGGCGTTGACCACCACGCTCGTTCCGGTGGTCCGGCTGGTATAGCGGATCTGGGCAGCGCCGTCGGTGATTGCTGCGCCGGCAGGCTTCTCTTCACCTTCGAACACGCGATAGTTCGGCACAAAGAACTCGAACTTGCCGTTCACATCATCGAACAGCTCGACCACGGCAATGGCGCGCTCGGCCGATTGTGCCACCGGGCCTTGCGTCTGCATCATATAAACGCGGTTTGAGACAGCCCGAAGCGGCGCCTCGATGGCGGCTGCCAGCCCGATCGGCTCGACGGTTATCGCCTGATCGGCATCGACATCGATGTTGTAAGGCAGATCGGCGTCGACATAGTTCCAAGGGCTATCCCCTGCGCGCCAGCGAAATTTGCGAGGCATGTTCTACTCCGAAACGAGGATGGAGCCGTCAGGCTGCCGGGTAAGGATGGGCGTCCAGGTGGGCGCGAGGCTGAGGATGGTCACCGAGCCGTCCTCTTCGCGGCGCAGAGTGGTCTTGAGCCCACCGCCGATCTGGCTGACATACTGGGCGTAGTAGGAGAACGGCGTGTCGGCCGGCATGTCCACGCCACGCTCGGCGATCGCGGCCTTGAGCGCCGCCTTGGTGGCGACAAGCGCCGAGAGGTGGTCGGCTGCGCTCACAGCACCTCTCCATTGATGATCTGCAGGACACCGATGATGTCGCCGATCGCCGCCTGGTGCTGCGCCGCTAAGGTGGTCACAGCGGCATCAAGCTCGGGCAGCGGACCGATCCAGCCCCAGGTGCCTTCGCCCACCCCGCCAGCCTTTTTGTAGACGCCGTTCCGCGCCAGCGTCGGATCGCTGTAGACCTTCCCCAAAGTCTCCGCCGGATGCTTGAGGTCGAGGTAAAGCTGCGCTCGCGTGGCATAGTTGGCGCGGGCGATCACCCCTTTTCCGATCAGGCGGATTTCCTCGGCAACCTGCTCGGTGAGCGCCTTGGTTTGCCCCCAGCCTGGGCCTGTCGCAATGCGGGTGTAAGCTAGGCCAGTGCCACTGGCGCCGGGCCATGGCAAGGTGAAGTCCAGCTCGTCGGTGTCGACGATCGCGCCGACGATCATTGTCCGGGCGGCGTCATAGTTCACCACCACCATGTCGCCCGCCTTGAAGGTCGAGGCGCCCACCGTGATGCCGGTGAACTGGGCTCGCTTAGAGCCTGCTGTGACGCGGATCGTGCCGGCGGAAAGAGTGCTCATGGCTGTCCTTTGGGCAAAGAAAAACCCGCCTAAAGGGCGGGTGGATAGACTCGACTCTGATGTCGTTTGCAGGAAAACTGCCTAGGCAATCTGAAAGGGAGGTGCATATGGACACCCGAGCCTATCTGCTGGCGATAGTGGCAATGAATGTACGGACGATGTTGGAGCTCGCGGCGCTTGCGCCTGACCTTCAAAGCAAGAAAGCCAATTTGGAGCGTATGCGTCAGGGGACGCTCCAGTATATTGACCAGATCATGATACCTCTACTTCCGGGCGAAGGTGAGGAAGTTAGAGAGCCTTTGAAGCAAGAAGCTCGAAAGCTTGTCACGTCGCTGCTTAGCGCGGCTAAGTTTCAGTGACCCAGGCAAGACTAGCGGGCCTGTGATTGTGATCAGCTCACGATTTTCGGTCATTTTCAGCTCCAGTGTTGGTCAGATTGGTAGTCAGGTGGGAT
This sequence comes from uncultured Devosia sp., assembly GCA_934553185.1. Classification (GTDB taxonomy): domain Bacteria; phylum Pseudomonadota; class Alphaproteobacteria; order Rhizobiales; family Devosiaceae; genus Devosia. Next base: position 5,395 of record CAKTFF010000016.1, on the reverse strand, counting down.
CGGCCTCATGGCTTCCAGGCGGTCGCTGGCAGCGCGTAGCACGTTGATCGCGTCGAAGGCGGCATTGGCTTGGGCAACCAGCGGCTGGAACTCGGCCGGCCAGTCTGAAGGGTCGGCGGAGCCGGTTTGCTGCCGCAAGCGCTCGGCGAGCGCCAGGGCGTTCATCTGCTTGTGGACCGGCATGATCAGGAGGATGCGGCGCTCCGCCTCTTCCTTGACCATCTCCGGGCTCACACCGATCCTAAGACGCATCGGCAACCACCGTGACGGTTTGCTCGCGGTAGGGCCACGGGCCGCGAAGGGTGAGGCGGTAGACGCCGGCGATCGCCGTAGAGAAGGCGAGGCTGCCATCATCGATCGTGTGGTCTTCGATCGTCTTGTCGGGCTTGTAGAGGCGCAGCGAGGTGCCGGCCGGCACATTGCTGATCGTGGTGGTATGGACGCCATCGGCCCGGATGGTTCGATGCTCGATCGGCGTGAACTTGGGCCGAGGTGTCCGAACGTGCTCGACGACGTACTCGGTCTCGCCGTCGAGCACCTGGCCAAGCACAATCTCGGTATTTGCCGACGACTGGATGGCTACCTGCTTGAGGCTGCCGACCGTGCCAGAGCTGATCACACGGCCGGTCTCGACGTCATAGACGGTGTATGCCGGCATGGCCTACCTCTTGTTCTCGATGAGGACCATCACGGCTTTGCCCAGATCGACTCTGCCGCTGCCGCTCGTGACGTCGTAGTCGCAGGAATAGGTGTGCTCGCCATTGCCGGGCCGGTCGACGGCTTCGATCGTGAAGGGCTGGCTGAAGTTGTCGTCGTAGAAATACGGGCTTTCCGCGATGATGTCGCCATCGCGCTTTAGCCGCAGCTGGTAGTAGCCATAGTTGCCGCTGCTCTGGTCTGGTCGGTACTGGTACCCTGAGCAGCGGACATGCACGTCGGCGTTGTTATCGACCTCAATCTTGGCCCGGCGCACTTCGCCGCCATCTTCCTGCCGACCACCTGGGGAAGTGATGACATAGTCTGTGACCGCATGCTCCTCGAGGCGATCTGTGATCAGCGAGCCCAGCAGCATCAGGTTGCCGTCGATCCGGGTGTCTGTGAGGTAAACAACGCCACCGACAACGCTGAAGGGGCTTTTCACCACCCCATTGGACGAGTTGAGCAGGTAAAGGCTGTCGGCCTTCATGCCAATCCTGCTGGTGCCATCCGCGAACAGGTCGATGATGATGCCCGTTTCGACATAGTCGACCGCTGTGGACCGGCGCGCCAGGATGGCCAGCCGCACCGACACACCAGACGGCTTGGCGATAGCCTCCATCTTGAACAGGCCGTTGGCTGTCACCCCGTTGAGGTCTGCAGCCACTTCCTGCGTCAGGGTGGACACAGCCTCAAACTCCGTCGCCGCCGTAGTAATCTGGGAGACTGCCGTTGCCGTGTTCCCGCCAAACTCGGCCAACAGCAGCGTTGTGAGGTTCACGGCCGCTTCTGTCGCGCTGACCACGGCGCTGACCTGCTCGACGAAGTAGGCGCGGTTTCCCTCCTGCTCCGCGATCAGCTCGCGCCGAGACATCTCGCCGGTGACGCCCGTTTTCAGAGTGGCCTCGGCAAGATCGTCCAAGGCTTCAAGGAGGCGCCCGACCTGTTCGGACAGGCTGCCTTCGCCGTCGAGCACGCCGGTGAGCTGCTGGAACTCTTCGTTGATCGAGCCCACGTCGATATACGCGCCACCAGGCGGCATGTCGGCGGTGTCGAAAGTCCGATATACCCAAGCACCCTGAAGCCGACCGACGGCCGCGACGCGCAACACCAGAGGCTGCGGCAGCACGGCTGCGGTGAACCGGTTGGCGTCGCCGGCATATACCGGCGTCCAGGTCAGCTGTTCGTCATAGGAGACCTCGGCGACATAGCCGAGGGTGGCGCCTGGCGAAGGCTGCCACATGGCATCTAGCTCCAGGCCACCAAGGCCGGAGCGCAGGGCGGCATACAAGCCGGCGATCAGTGGGCGCAGCGGCACCACTGGCGGAAGCGCCGGCGGCAAATAGGTCGGCGGTTCGGTTTCGGTTTGGTCCGCAAGGTAAACCTCTGGCGCGTCGATCACCGACAGGATCGACACCTTGCCGGCAGCATCCGGCACCGCCGACACCACAAGGCCGTTGAACGGTCGTGTTTCCCCGTCGCAGATCAGCACATGCGCGCGCTCTGAGCGCGCATCAGGCAGGATGCTGGCGAGGCTCCCCATCGAACTCACCACGGCAGCCCGGTCGGCTGCACTGAGCGTCAGGGCGCGGCCATTGATGCTGGTGACCCTGCAAGGCCCCCACTCCCGGCCATCCTTGCCCCGCAGGATCACATAGGCGGTGTCCTCGATCGGCTGATCAAGATCGCGGTCTATGGTCAGCACGTCGCCGGCCTGGGCCACAAGGGCGGCACTCTGCACCCCTTCAATAAACGGGTGCTGCACCAGGATCGGATCGCCGCGCACCAGCAGCTTGCCTTCCCAGTCGGCCGTGAAGCTGACGAACTCGCGCTGATAGGCGTTGACCGCGGCTTCGGTCACGCTTTCGCGCCAGGCCTGCGCCTTGTCGGTGATGCCGAACCAGTCGATCTTCTGCGGCGCCTCGCTGCCAATGCTGGAAAGCCCAGCGAGCACTTCCCTATTCTGCCAGACAGTGCGGTCCACAAAGGCGCCCAACACGCTGTCGGGCTTTTCTTCATCGAACAGCACCAGCTTGTGCTGGAAACTGCCGCGCACGACGTTGCGTGCCGTGAAGGTCGCCCGCTTGATCGAGCGGGGCTGCAGGCGAACAAACCCGATCTTGCCCGCAATACGCACCGGCTGGGCCCGGCCGGCGCGCAGCACGGCGCGCAGAGCATCGGCAACGGTCCAGGACCGGTCAAACACCGCATTGAACGTGTCGCCGCGCGCCGACCAGGTGGTGGCCAGCTGCGCCAAAGCAGCCAGGTCGTACTGTCCATCGGACAGGCCCAACGAGTAATCGGCATTGCGCAGCAGATCTGCTGTGGCCCAGGCAATCGATCGCGTCTGCTGCGTGACCCAGTTCCCGCCCGTCCAAACCGGCAGGTGGCGCCGAGCAAGAACCCGGATCTGGCTTGACGATAACTGGCTGAGCTGCTCGTTGGCCCTGATCTTCATGGCCAACAGCGTCGTGTTTGGCGGCGTCACAAAGCCGGTCAGGTATCCGCGCAGGCCGGTCCAGGCGACACGGTTGACCGCCTGGCCATCATCGTCGTCAAAGTCCTCGTCGGCCAGGAACTGCACTTCATAGCGGCCGTCCGGAACCTTCTCGTCCCGCGACATGCGCTGTGGCGTTCGGGTTGAAGCCTTGATGGTCTCGGCGAAGATGTCGCTCCAGCCGCCGATCGGGTCGCCATCATCGTCGATCCGGCGATATTGGGCCCGCAGCTTGATCGAGTTGGAGGCGACCCCCTTCTTGTTGGCCTTCCACAAGCCGCCTGGGAATACGAAGTCTACGGCGAGCCGGTCAACTGTTGTGCCGGCAGCATTGACCACAAACGGGCCCAGCTTGTCGGAAGGGTTGGGCACCTGCTGGCCACTGACCTCAGCAGAGGTGACCACATTGGCTGGAAAGAGCTTGATGTCATCGCCCGGCTGGATGATCTCGAATTCGATGTCGCTGAAGCTGCTCGAATAGCCCGAGCCAGCGCTCCAGGCTTCCGTTTCACCGATCTTGACGTGTTTGACCTCGGCCTTGCCGGCTGTGACGGTGAACAGCTGGTAGAGGAACTGATCGTTGCCGCGGAACTCGCTATAGGGCCGCGCGGCGTAGCGAGGCGCGAACTCCACTTCCCCATACAGCACCGGCACGACGTCCAGCGGGGCAGCCTGGTTGTTTGCCGCAGTCGCCGAATACACCGTATCTGCCTTTGACCCGGGCGCCTGCGTCGGCGGCGGCATCAGGGCATTGAGCAGCATCGAGCCACCCACAAGGATGGCCGCCGAGGCAATGCTAGCCGCCATGGCCGATCCGGCAAAGAACGTGCCGGCGACCCAACCGCCGATCATCGGTGCAGCAACAGACAGAGCGAGCGCAGCGACCAGGCCGATGATCTGCTTGTTTCCGCCTTCGCCACCACCACGCGGAACGGCGACGAATGCCAGCACGTCTTCGGGCCGGACCACGCGCACGGCCCAAGTACCGCGCAGCACGGGCTCGCCCGCCATCACGGCAATGGTCGGCAGGCGAAACTGCAAATCGTTGGCCGCGATGATTTCGGCGATCGTCATTGGGCGGTTGAGCTGGATGGTGCGCTCAGCGCTGCCGAACGGCCCGGTGAGCAGCATGGCTCGGCCGCCCGCAGCAAGCTGTGGGTCGTGAAAGGTCATGATTTGCCCGATTTTTGAGAGCGCTAGACTCTTCGTTGCCGTCTTGGCAGTGTCACGGCCTCTAGGGAGGACAACTTAAATGCAAGACGGACTATACAAGGTAGATTTCTCCAGCCCCCTTGGTCATGGGAGTGGAGTGATCGTGATCAACGGAGACAGCTTTTACGGCGGGGACGGTGCAATCGCTTATGCGGGATCTATCCAAAGCACCGGAAGCAACTACACCGCCCAGCTTCGTATAATGAGGCACTCACAGGGGGCCATGAGCGTCTTGGGCGTGGATCAAGGATCGATCACGCTAAACGGGCACGCGCCCAACGACCAGGAGGCAACACTTACGGCGTCGTTGCCAGGCGGCGTGGGTCAATTCCGAGCTCACCTGCAGAAGCTGCCGCTTTAGTCAGGCGGTTGCTTTCCTCTACAGCTATAGCGACCCGGTCCAAGCTCGATAGCAGCTTGTCAATCTTGGACTGGGCTTCGTCCTTTTTGTCGCACATCGTCATTCTCCTTCTGCTGGTATGTGGAAGCGGAACTTGCGCCAGCCGACCGCCTCGAGCGTGGTGATCGTGTCGGCGACGACGCCGCATTCTTCAACGGCATGGACGATCATGCCGCCGTCTTCGTCGAGCCAGGTGCCGATGTGGTACCCGCACTGGTTGCGCGCCATCGTCACCAGGGCGCCATCGGTCGGCTCGTCGATTTCACGCCACCGGCCGCGCTCGGGATGAACGCTGATCGCCGCAGCGATCGCCGTGCGGCCAGCCTCACCGGGCATGGCAAAATCGGGCATGTCGCGATCGAACAGCACCCGCTGCAGGTACTTGGCCGACCCATAGCAATCGACGGTGCCCGCCTTGCGGCCGCCCAGATCATAGGGCGTGCCGATATGGGCATTGATGATGCCGACCCGGTTCACGAGCTCGCTCCAAACAGTCCAGGATAGCTGTCCATGTCGAAGGTCATGCGCGGGAAGGATTTGTTGAGAAGATCAACGAAACTGGCCGACCCCGACAGGCGCAGCTGCGTTGC
>CAKTFF010000015.1 GCA_934553185.1 uncultured Devosia sp. | reverse complement strand
GCACCCTTCACCTCACGGCGAAGCGATTCGAGGTTGGCCACGGTCAGACCGGCATTCTGCGCGAGGACGATCGATCCAGCACCCGACAGGGCTGTCTGAAGCGATGCGACAAGCTCACGCTTTTCCGCTCTTTCCACTGCTAGTCTCCACATAAAGCCAGACACAGAAGTGCCCGGCCATTGCCAATTGCTGCCCTCCGATCTCCACGAGGGAGGAGAGGAGCAACGGTTACATGCCTGTCAACCGTGCTGCCCGCGAGGGCAACTGGCCTGGTTTGAACCGCAACACCGGAGCCCTTGCAGGCCGGCAAAGCGTTCTCACCCCATCTATGCTGGCGTCGGTGGACATTAAGCTGATCCAGATCGATCAGCACCGGCAGTCTCGGACAGGACTTTTCCAACCGATGGTGGATTGCGCCACCTTCGATTGAACACCGGGCGGCCAAGGCTGCCCGGAATTTTGGCGATCGGGCTCTGATCACAGACCCAACCCATTCACGATAGCTACCCTCGGACTTGATCCGAGGGCCACTATCAGTGCGGCACTTAACGGCGAGAGACCCTCGGGTCAAGCCCGAGGGAAGCGCCGGTGTGTGTAGGGGACCGGCATGCCAATCCCCGCAGACTTGTACCTTATAGAGCCGAAGCCGGCTCCACATGGACGCCCGGGCCCATGGTCGAGGACACGGCAACGCGCTTGACATAGGTGCCCTTTGCGCCCGCCGGCTTGCTCCTGATCACGGCGTCGGTGAACGCCTTGATGTTCTGCAGCAGAGCTTCTTCGGTGAACGACACCTTGCCGACGCCCGCATGAAGGATACCGGCCTTTTCGACGCGGTATTCAACAGCGCCGCCCTTGGCAGCCTTGACGGCACCGGCGACATCTGGGGTAACCGTGCCCACCTTGGGGTTCGGCATCAGATTGCGCGGGCCCAGGATCTTACCCAGGCGACCAACGATCGGCATCATGTCCGGCGTGGCAATGCAGCGATCGAAATCGATCTTGCCGCCCTGAATCTGTTCCATCAGGTCTTCGGCGCCAACAACGTCAGCACCAGCCTTGCGGGCTTCTTCGGCCTTGTCGCCGCGAGCGAACACGGCAACGCGCACGGTCTTGCCCGTGCCGTTGGGCAGGTTCACGACGCCACGGACCATCTGGTCGGCGTGACGCGGATCAACGCCAAGGTTGATGGCGATCTCGATGGTTTCATCGAACTTGGCCGACGCGCGCTCGCGGACCATCTTGAGCGCTTCATCAAGCTTGTAGAGCTTGTTGCGGTCGATGCCCTCGCGGGCCTTGGTGATCTTCTTACCGACATGTGCCATTGGTTCAGCCCTCGACCTGGATGCCCATGGAACGGGCGGAGCCGGCGATCATCGACACAGCAGCGTCGACATTGTCGGCATTGAGATCCTTCATCTTCTTTTCGGCGATATCACGCAGCTGCGCTGCAGTGATGGTGCCAGCCGATTCCTTGCCCGGCAGCTTGCTGCCCGACTTGAGGTTGACGGCCTTCTTGATGAAGTAGGTCACCGGCGGCTGCTTCATCTCGAAGGTGAAGCTCTTGTCGGCATAAGCGGTGATTACGACTGGAATGGGCGAACCCTTTTCCATTTCCTGCGTGGCGGCGTTGAACGCCTTGCAGAATTCCATGATGTTGAGACCGCGCTGACCCAGAGCCGGCCCGATCGGCGGGGACGGCGTCGCGGAGCCTGCGGGCACCTGCAGCTTTACGTAGCCAACGATTTTCTTTGCCATGTTTCGTCCTTTCTAGTGCCTGGCAAGCCAGACGTTTGACGCCGTGGTTCGAGACTGAAGGGCATTGGCATGCGCCCTGCTCTCCCACGGTTTTCTTCCGGCAAGCGGAAGATTTCTGCCGGCATGCCGACAGTTTTCTTGTCAGACCTTTTCGACCTGACCGTATTCGAGCTCCACCGGAGTGGGACGCCCGAAAATCGACACTTCCACCTTGAGGCGGGCGCGCTCTTCGTCGACCTCTTCCACCACGCCGTTGAAGCTGGCGAAGGGACCGTCCGACACGCGCACATTCTCGCCCACTTCGAACGAGACGGAAGGCTTGGGATGTTCCACCCCTTCCTGCACCTGCTGCAGGATGGCCATGGCTTCCTTTTCCGAAATCGGCATCGGCTTGTTGTCCGAACCGAGGAAGCCGGTGACCTTCGGCGTGTTCTTGATCAGGTGGAACGCCTCGTCGGTCATGTCCATCTTGACCAGGACATAGCCCGGAAAGAACTTGCGTTCCGCGTCGACCTTGCGGCCACGACGGATCTCCACGACCTTCTCGGTCGGCACGATCACGTCTTCAAACAGGTGCTCGAGCTTTTTCTGCGCAACCTTCTGGCGGATATCCTCTGCCACCTTGCGCTCGAAATTGCTGTAAGCCTGAACGATGTACCAGCGCTTGGCCATTGCCTGTCGCCGCTCCTCGAATAAGTAACCGTTACCCGCCTAGCGGAACGAAAGCATCCATCCAACCAGAGCCGAAATGATCTGGTCGGCCAGAAGAAAGAAAAGGCTCGCCGCGATCACCAGCACCAGCACCATGATCGTGGAGATCAGCACCTCGTTGCGGCTCGGCCAGGTCACCTTGGCGGTTTCCTGCCTGACCTGCTGGAGGAACTGGATCGGGTTGGTACGGGCCATCGGCGAATCTACTCTTATCGGTTTTGTTTCAAAACCAAAGGCCGCGCAGTCTGCCCGCACGGCTGGAAGCTGGCTATCTAGAGAAACTCAGCGCCAATTGCAACAGCTCGGATGGACAAAGCACCGGACGCCGGCGCGTCGCCTTATGGGCAATCCATAAACGAATGGTTAACGCCCGCTCAGATTCAGCTTGCGTGCGCTTTCGAGATCGCATTTGATCGAAAATGTGACCAAAAGGCGGCGGCGGAGGCTGATCGTGTCTGACGGAGCAAGTTTCGATGTTCGCGGCTGCGAAGTCCGCTACTTTGGCCCTCACCTGACCATTCCCGGTCGCGTCACCGGCGTGGTGCGCGTGCAGATTGAGGAGGGCCTCATGGGCAACCGGACGCGCTACACGCTCGATCTTAAGGTCAAGGCCGATGTCGGCACGGTGCCCGCCACCGAGGTGCGTACCGCACTCCTCACCCATGCCGCCCACCAGCTTAACCGCCTCAAGGCCCGCCATACCGAGCAAATCGCCGTGGCGGCGGAGTAACTCAACTGCCCACCGCATTGAAGACCTCAGCCCTGGCAGCCATGCTCCTGATAGCCTCGCCTGCAGCCAACGGAGAGGAACTCGGTGTTGCGCTCAACAACGTGGCACACGAGTTTGCAGTTTGCGCTGCATACTACAGCATCGTCAGCGTCGCCCTAGATATGTCCGACGATCCCGAACTGGCTCGCGCGTATCATCAGCAAACTCAACAGGCGCTTCGGTTGGCTATTGGGACTGGCGAACGCATTGGGCTAATGAAGGAAACCACGGCTAGTCGTTTCCGGATCGCCATCGAGCAGATGCGGGAGAGGATCGATGCGAATACATCCAACCTCTCCATCCTTACCGAAGAACATTTCACGCCTTGCCTTGATCTGATGGACCGCCCCAACTACAGGGTAGATTACTGGCTAGCAAACTGACGACCCCGGCGGAGGCAACACGCGAAGGTATAGGGACACGCTTAGCCATTCGCTAGCATCGTTCTTACAACAATGTGGTGGAATGCCTGGCAGGGGCTGGGGGACTCGAACCCACGACCCTCGGTTTTGGAGACCGATGCTCTACCAACTGAGCTAAACCCCTTCAGGCGACCGTGTGTCTAATGGCAAAGCGGGCATTCCGCAAGTGCCGTTTGCCCCTCAGCTCCAAATGTGCGGCAGCAATGGCAGGGCAATCAGAAGCATCCCGATCAGACCCAGCACGTAGCTGATCGAGCGCCAGGGCGCCAAGGCGTTCATGTAGCAATAAACATGCGCGATGCGTCCGACGAGATACACAACGCCACCGAGGATGGACAGCCAGCCATCTTCGCCCAGCACCACCGACAGAATCGCCAGTGTTAAAAAGATGGGCAGGCTCTCCTGCATATTGGCCAAAGCCCGCCGCGACCGCGCCAGTTCCTGAGTCGGCTCGGGCAGGTTGTCCCGCCCGCCCATCTGCGCCTTGCTGCCGACCTGAGCCGTCAGAAAAAATCCGGGCAGCATGGTCTGCACGTAAAACAACGCCAAAACCAGAAGGATGATCAGCAGCACGTCTTGGCCCCCAAAAACAATGTGTCCACTCATTCTGGTCAATCGCGGGTGGCCGTCAAGGCCGCCAGCCATTTACAGGAGATCGAGCGCGGTCTTACATTGATCGAGCGAGTGGAGAAGTTCTGGCCGGTCAAACCGTCACCATGGGGCGAGCGCCCCGGAAGGATAAGCATGCGTATTGTTCTGGCCCTGGCCATCCTCCTCCTGTCGCCAGCCATGGCCTTCGCCCATACCGGAGCCGACCATGCCGCCGGGCTGGTGCATGGCTTTGCCCATCCCATTGGCGGGCTCGATCACGTGTTGGCCATGGTCGCCGTCGGCATTCTGGCCTTCGCCCTGGGCGGACGTGCGCTCTGGTTGGTGCCTGCAAGTTTTGTGGGCATGATGGTGGTCGGTTTCATCCTGGGGCTGCTGCAAACCACCCTGCCCTATGTTGAGCTGGCCATTGCCCTGTCAAGTGTTGTGATCGGCGCCGCCGCGGTTAGCCGCCGTCCCATCCCCCTGGCGCTCGCCACGAGCCTTGTGGGTCTGTTCGCCGTGTTCCATGGCCACGCCCATGGCGGCGAAATGCCCGCTGATTCGAGCGGCTTGACCTACGCACTAGGCTTTGTTGCGGCTACGGCGCTGCTGCACCTGTCCGGCATTGCCGCCACCTTTGGTCTGGGGCACCTGGTTGGGCGGCATAGGGCACTGGTGTCCCGCTTTGCCGGCGGCCTGTTCGCCGTAGCAGGCCTTGGCGTGATGGCCGGCTGGCTTTAGCCGTCCCCCAATCCGCATCTAACCGCCGCAAGGGGCTTGTCAGCCGAGCGTCTGACAAGCTATTGCGTTGCCTGTCGGTCACCGACCTTGCGGGTATAGCTCAGTGGTAGAGCAGCAGCCTTCCAAGCTGAATATGCGGGTTCGATTCCCGCTACCCGCTCCAAATTCTTTTTTTCTTTGAATTATATCTGGTTGCGCGCGCCTCCCTTGGCGCTGATCCGCAGGCTGCGCCCGGCAAAACGCGCGTGCAGCGCATTTCTTCCACAGCTTGCCCAAACGGGTGTTGACACTGTGTCATCAGACCACCATAAACCGCCCGGACGAAACGCCCCGGCGTTTTGTTTCCTGCCTAAGCGTCGTTGTCGTGGAGGGGTGGGAGAGTGGTTAAATCCATCAGACTGTAAATCTGACCGCTTAGCGTACACTGGTTCGAATCCAGTCCCCTCCACCAACGCCCTTCGGGGCACCCCCTACATTCCGCAAATCCGCGCTTCTTCGAGAAGCAGCGTTGTACAGTGTGTTGCACAGTCGCTGCTCCTCGGCCGGGGCGATGTGAGCATGACCCCAAGCCAAAGAACATAGCGCGCACAACATCAAACCATTGGCGCGCTCGCGCACACCCGCGCCTGCTTGAAGCTGCGGCGCAAAGGCGCTAGGCCTCAACGATGAGCTTCAACAAGTTTCCCCCCAAGCCGAAATACGATCCCGACACCGGGCCGGTTTATCTTTACGGCCTCCATACGGTGCGCGCGGCGCTCGACAACACCAATCGCATCAAGAAGGTGCTGCTGGCCACGCCCAACGCCCTGATGCGGCTGCGCGAAACGGGCGAGATCGGCAAGGTCCAAGTCAAGGAAACGACGCCCAAGGAGCTTGACCGGCTGCTGGGCGAAGACGCCGTGCACCAGGGTGCCGCCCTGGAAGTCGATCCGGTCAGCCGCTTCGGGCTCGACGACATTACCCCGCTCAAGCTGGTGGTTGTGCTCGACCAGATCACCGACCCGCACAATGTCGGCGCAATCCTGCGCACCGCCTGCGCCTTTGGTGCCGATGCGGTGATCACCACGGCGCGCCACTCGCCGCGCGAAACTGGGGTCATGGCCAAGTCTGCGTCGGGCGCGCTCGATCTGGTGCCTATGATCGAGGTGCGCAATCTTGGCGACGCGCTGGAAAAGCTCAAGACCCGCGGCATGTTGGTGCTTGGTTTTGATTCGGAATCCGAGCAACAGCTCAAGCCGCGTTCAGGTGATCAGCCGCTCGCCATCGTCATGGGCGCAGAAGGCAAGGGCCTGCGCCAGCGCACGCGCGAACTCTGTGACGAGATGGTCAAGCTCGACATGCCCGGTCCGATCAAATCGCTCAACGTGTCCAATGCTGCGGCCATCGCCCTGTTCGCGGCCACTGCGGGAAGAACCCCATGAACCAGTTCGCCCCCTTTGCCATAGCCCTGCGCCTGTCGGGTGTGACGATCGAGCAGTATGCGCTCGATACCGCCCTCAAGCAGTTGACCAGCCGCTACGAGCCCGAGGATGCAGACGGAAGCTTTTACGCCCAGGTGGACGTTCCGGTGAAGAACCCGGTGCGTGCCCTGCTCGAACTGGCTGAGCGCTCGGGCCCTGCCCTTGCGGCCATGCTGGAAGATCGCCGCGTCGGCAAGGCCGTGCTCGATCTGGCCTTTGATTATCCTGAAGAAGGCGAGGCCATGTCCACGCGCCTGCCCGCCCACGCTGCGGCGGCGATAGCGGGCTATGGCATCGACATCGAAATTTCGGTGTACCTGACCGATGTCGAAGACGACGAACAGGAATAAGCGCCAACAACCCGTCGGAGACTGACCGACGATTGATCCTGCCTCTACGGTGTCGCCAGTGCCTTTGCCCGACGCCCTAGAGCATCAAGGGCGCCCAGAAATGCCGAACGATCAGCCGGGCGGAAGCCGGGGTTGAACCCCTTGATCTCCCCCGTTTCGCGCAGATGCTGCTTGAGGTCGCGCATCGCCAGCGCCATGCCGATCGAAGCGGGGGTGAATGGCTTGCCGGTGAACCCCAGCACGTGGCAGCCCTTGTCGATCGCGCGGCTGGCGAGGGGAATGTCTGCGGTCAGCACGATGTCGTTCGACTGCGCCTGATCCACGATCCAGTCGTCTGCCGCATCGGCCCCGGCTGGCACCACCACCACGCGCACCATCGGGTCGCGCGACGGCCGCACGCCGCCATTGCTGACAAAGGTCACGACGAGACCCAGCCGCTCGGCCACGCGCATGGCCTCATCCTTTACCGGGCAAGCATCGGCATCCACAAAGATCGTCGGGTTGGCCATCGGGCAAACATCTCCTTGTTAACGGGAGTGCGGGGTGGACGAACTTTTTTGCCCAAGCCACCATTGCTCCGTCACACGCACCAGCATCCTGGAAAAGTACAATGAAAAACAGTCCCACCGAACCCGCACCACGGGGCCTGAGTTCTGCGCTGGAGCGCAACATCGACGCCATTGTGGAACGGCGAAAGCGCGACCTGGACAATGCCGGGCTGGAAGAAAAGGTCGCCGCCGCAATCAGCAAGTTTGCCGGCAGCATGGTGTTTGTTTATCTCCATCTCGCCATTTTCGGCTTCTGGATCATCGCTAATGTCGGCCTGGTCCCCTTTGTGCAACCCTGGGACTCGTCGCTGGTCGTGCTGGCCATGATCGCCTCGGTGGAAGCCATTTTCCTGTCCACCTTTGTTCTGATCAACCAGAACCGGATGGCTGCCCAGGACGATATCCGCGCCGATCTTGATCTTCAGGTGAGTCTCCTCACAGAGCACGAAACTACCAAGCTGATCGCCATGGTTGAAGCCATTGCGATCAAGCTCGATGCAAGCCTGCCCAGAGACCCCGAGATTGCCGAGCTCAAGCGCGATGTGGCGCCCGAGGCCGTTCTCGACAAGCTCAAGCAAACCGATGGCTGATCAGTAGACCACCACCGAGCGGATGCTTTCGCCCGAATGCATCATCTCAAAGCCCTTGTTGATGTCCTCGAGACGCAGCGTGTGGGTGATCATCGGATCGATCTCGATCTTGCCGTCGAGATACCAGTCGACAATCTTTGGCACATCCGTGCGCCCCTTGGCGCCACCAAAGGCCGTACCCATCCAGGTGCGGCCGGTGACCAGCTGGAACGGGCGCGTCGCGATCTCCTGCCCTGCCCCGGCCACCCCGATCACCACCGACTTGCCCCAGCCGCGATGGCTGGCTTCCAGCGCCTGGCGCATCACCATGGTGTTTCCCGTGCAGTCAAACGTGTAGTCGGCCCCACCGATGAGGTCGCCCCGCCGCTTGGTGAGGTTGACGAGATAGGGGACGACGTCGCCCTCGATCTCGCGCGGGTTGACGAAATGGGTCATGCCGAAGCGTTCGCCCCATTCCTTCTTGCTGTTGTTGATGTCGACGCCAATGATCATATCGGCTCCGGCAAGCCGCAGGCCCTGAATGACGTTGAGCCCGATACCACCCAGGCCGAACACGACGGCGGTGGCGCCGATCTCGACCTTTGCCGTGTTGATCACCGCGCCGATGCCGGTGGTAACGCCACAGCCCACATAGCAGACCTTGTCGAAAGCCGCCGACGCGTCGATCTTGGCGACGGCGATCTCGGGCAGCACGGTGAAGTTCGAGAAGGTCGAGCAACCCATGTAGTGGTGGATCGGCTTGCCTTCGAACGAGAACCGCGAGGTGCCGTCAGGCATCAGTCCCTGGCCCTGCGTTGCGCGAATGGCGGTGCAGAGGTTGGTCTTGCCCGAGCGGCAAGAATAGCATTCCCGGCATTCAGGCGTGTAGAGCGGGATGACGTGATCGCCCTTGCGCACCGACGTGACGCCAGGACCGACATCAACCACGACGCCCGCCCCCTCATGCCCCAGGATCGCCGGGAACAAGCCCTCGGGATCGGCACCCGATAGGGTGAAATCATCAGTATGGCAGAGGCCGGTCGCCTTGATCTCGATAAGCACTTCGCCCGCCTTGGGGCCTTCGAGGTCGACTTCAACGATCTCGAGCGGTTTGCCTGCGGCAAAGGCAACGGCGGCGCGGGTCTTCATGGCGGGTTTTCTCCAAACATCGATTTGCCTGGTAACTGCCACGGACCCACCCTGCGGGGCAACCTCTAGCCGCCCCCGCCCCCACCGAGGCTGAGCAGAACATTGACCGCTGCGGCAAGGATGATGGTGTTGAAGAGGTGGGAAAACACCAGATGCACCGTAACCATGCGCCGCATCTTACGACTTTCGGTCTTGGTGTCCGACGTTGCGACCGATGTACCGATGGTGAAGGAGAAGTAGACGAAATCGAACCCATCGGGATCGACATCGCCCTGGAAGTCGAGCCCGCCTTCGATGTCGGCGCCTTCGGCTGCGTCCTCCACCTGATAATATTCGTAGGCGTAATGCAGCGCCCCGACGGCCTGCACGGTGAACCAGCCCAGCAGCACCGAAACAACGCCGAGGGCAACCTCCAAGGGATCAGGCGTTTGCCCGCTGCTGATGCCCAGAAACAGCGACACCACCGACGCGACAACCACGACCAGCACAATAAGGAAGATGCCGCCTGCTGGCGTATCCTCCTCCCGCGCATGCTCCCGCAGGTATTCGGCAGTCAGATGCGGCATGCGCAAAAAGGTGAGAAGGAGAAAGCCGATATAGAGCGCGTTGCTGGACAGGCCCACCGCATAGGCCGGCACCAGCCAGAGCGTAATGGCCAAGGTAACAAGCCCCAAGATGAGGCTGGCATAGAACGCCGCATGCCGCGGCATCAGCCGCTCAAGCAATGGGCCGCGAAGCAAGTGCTGCTTTGGCGGTTTCGCTTCCGGAGCGCGGCCGCGAGAGGTGCGAGATTCGGCCATGGTGACGCTTTCAATTCGCCGACAAAAGCGCGGCTGTGGTTTAACGCAGGTTATCGGCTGAAAGCTCGGGAAGCCATATAGGAGCGCCATCTTCATGGTTCAGCCTCAATAGCTTGAGCAAACCTTGTAGAAGATGACGTTAGCACGATGCTATGACACCTAAGTCTGCTATGGCAGGCAAGGCTGACGAGCGACCAACAGGATAGTGCCTCCATGACCCAGACGATTGTGCCCGTGATCCTTGCCGGTGGACAAGGCACGCGCCTTTGGCCGATGTCGCGGGCCGCACGCCCCAAGCAGTTCCTGCCACTGACCGGGCCCCAGAGCCTGTTTCAGAAGACCTTGGACCGGATATCGGACGCCCAGCACTATGCTCCGCCCATCGTCGTCACCAACACCGAATACCGCTTCATCGTTGCCGAGCAGGCGGCTGAGCACAACGTGCCCCTGGCCGCGATCCTTCTTGAGCCGGTAGCGCGCAATACCGCCGTGGCCATCGCCGCGGCCGCCATCTATGCCAGCCAGCACTTTGGTCGTGAAACGGTGCTCCACGTTTTGCCGTCCGACCATGACGTTGACATGGACGCTGGCTACTGGAGCGCCGTGGCTCAAGCAGCCGACGCGGCGCGTCACGAGCAGTTGGTCACCTTTGGCATCATGCCCACCCATGCCGAAACCGGCTTTGGCTACATAAAGGCCAATGCTGCGGTGGCAGGTGGGGTGATACCGGTGGAGCGCTTCGTCGAAAAGCCGGACAGCGAGCGTGCCGAACAGATGCTGGCCCAGGGCGGCTACTTCTGGAATTCGGGCATGTTCATGATCGCCGCCGGCACGTTTCTCGACGAGTGCGAAGTCCTCGCCCCCGAAACCTTTGCGGCCGCCAGCGACGCCGTGGCGAAAGCCAGTGCGGATCTCGACTTCGTTCGCCTCGACGAAGCAGCCTTCGCGTCAGCGCCCAACATTTCGGTCGATTACGCGATCTTCGAGAAAACCATGCGTGCGGCCGTTGTCGCCGTCGACTTCGCCTGGTCGGACCTGGGCAGCTGGGACGCGGTCTGGAAGAACGCCGATCGTGACCACGCCGGCAATCTCACGCAAGGCTCCGTAACGCTTGATGGCGTCAGCCAGTCCCTTGTTGTCACCGACCACGCCCATGTCGCCGTCAGCGGTCTTGATGATGTCGCGGTGGTCGCCACCAATGACGCCATCTTTGTTGGCCGCCTGTCGCAGGCGCAAAAGGTCGGCGCCATGGTCAAGACCCTTCGCCTGGGCAAGGACACGGCTGGCATCACCGAGATTCACCGCACCGCCTATCGCCCATGGGGTGGCTATGCCTCGGTGCTCAGCGGCGAGCGCTTCCAGGTCAAGCGCCTCTTCGTCAAGCCAGGCAAGAAGCTGAGCCTGCAAAAGCACCACCACCGCGCCGAGCACTGGATCGTCGTCAAGGGCACCGCTGAAGTCACCGTCGACGGCACAGTAACGGTGCTGACCGAAAACCAGTCGATCTACCTTCCGCTCGGCTGCGTCCATCGCCTCAGCAATCCAGGCAAGATCGAGCTCGAACTCATTGAAGTTCAGACTGGCTCCTATCTGGGCGAAGACGACATCATCCGCATCGAGGACGAGTTCGGCCGCGTTTAAGGAGCCACCTGCCCCTTAAAGCTTCAGCCAGTCATGCAGAGTGTCCGCCAGCACAGGCGGCTCTTCCTCGGCCCCATGCAACACCAGCTCGGGCGCTGAAGGCGGCTCGAACGGCGAGTCGATACCGGTGAAGTTCTTGATCTCCCCGGCCCGCGCCCGCTTGTAGAGCCCCTTGGGGTCCCGCGCCTCGCACACAGCAAGCGGCGTATCCACATAAACCTCGGTGAACGCGATGTCGCCGGCGATCTCCCGCGCCAGTCGCCGCTCGTTCTCGAACGGGGAAATAAACGACACCAGAACGATCAGGCCGGCATCGGCCATCAGCTTGGCGACTTCCGCCACCCGGCGGATATTTTCGACCCGCGCGGCTTCGGTGAAGCCAAGGTCCTTGTTGAGCCCATGCCGCACATTGTCGCCGTCCAGGATATAGGCGTGGCGTCCCTCGGCAGTGAGCCGCTTTTCAAGCAGATTGGCGATCGATGACTTGCCCGACCCCGAAAGGCCAGTGAACCAGACGATGCGCGCCGTCTGCCCCTTCATCTGCGCGCGAACCGCGCGGTTCACGTCAAACGACTGGTAGGTCAGGTTCTGCGCCCGCCGCAAACCGAAATCGATGGTACCGGCACCAAGCGTGGCATTAGACAGCCGATCAACCAGAATGAACCCGCCGGTCAGCGCGTTCGCCGCATAGGGATCAAAGGCAATGGGCTTGTCGGTCGCGATGCTGACCGTCGCCACTTCATTGAGGTCGATCTTGGTGGCCGCTGTTTGCTCCAGCGTATTCACATTGGTGCGGAACTTGAGCTCGGTAATAGTGGCCGGAACAATCTGCGAGCCAACCTTGAGGAGATAGGACCGGCCGGGAAAAGCCGGCTCCTCGTTCATCCACACAAGCCGCGCCTGGAACTGGTTGGAATACTCCGGCGTCTCTCCCGGACGCGCCAGCACATCGCCGCGTGAAATATCCACTTCCCGGTCCACTACCAGCGTCACCGCTTGCCCGGCCGACGCCGAGCGGAGATCGCCGTCCAGCGTGACGATGCGCTTGACCACGGCCGGCTTGCGCGAAGCGGCCACCAGCACCTCGTCACCCACCCTGATCGTGCCCGAAGTCACCGTGCCGGAAAAACCACGAAAATCGAGATCGGGCCGGTTAACCCATTGCACGGGAAAGCGGAATTTTTCCGCCGACCGGTCCTGCGCGACGTCGATGCTTTCGAGGTATGGCACCAGCGCCTGGCCCCCATACCAGGGCGTTTGTGCGCTGGATCGCAGAATATTGTCCCCGCGCAGCGCCGACACCGGCACAGCTTCCAACGTCTGGAAACCAAGTGGCTGGGCGAACTGCCGGTATTCGGCGGCGATGGCGTCGAACACCGCTTGGTCATAGTTCACCAGATCGATCTTGTTGACCACCAGCACCACATGCTTGACGCCCAACAGCGACAGAATGAAGCTATGGCGCCGTGTCTGCTGGAGCACCCCCTTGCGCGCATCGATCAGCACGAGGGCAAGGTCAGCATTGGACGCGCCCGTCGCCATGTTGCGGGTATATTGCTCATGGCCGGGCGTGTCGGCGACGATAAACTTGCGCTTGTCGGTCGAGAAAAACCGATAGGCCACGTCGATGGTGATGCCCTGCTCGCGTTCGGCGGACAGCCCATCCACCAGCAGCGAAAAGTCGATCCCCTCGTCGCCCGTGATGCGGTTGCGGCTTTCCTGCCGAAGGCTCGCGAGCTGATCGTCCAGCACCAGCTGGCTGTCATAAAGCAGCCGGCCGATCAGGGTGGATTTGCCATCGTCGACGCTTCCGCAGGTCATGAACCGCAGCAGCGACTTATCCGTCTGCTGCGCCAGCCAAAGGTCGAGATCGGTGTCAGGAGTCGCCATGGGAAGGCTCATCAGAAATACCCTTCCTGCTTCTTTTTCTCCATCGATCCAACGCTGTCGCTGTCGATCAGCCGGCCCTCGCGCTCCGATGTGCGGCTCGCCTGCATTTCCATGATGATCTCGGGCAGCGTTGCAGCATCCGAGCGGATCGCGCCGGTCAACGGGTAGTCGCCCAGAGTGCGAAACCGCACCATCTCTTCGCGCGGCGTCTCGCCGGCTTCGAAGCGGAACCGGTGGTCGTCGACCATGATCAGCGTGCCCGAGCGCTCCACCACCGGACGCTTGGCCGCGAAATAAAGGGACGGCAGCTCGATACCTTCGCGATAGATATAGGTCCACACATCGAGCTCGGTCCAGTTCGAGATGGGGAACACCCGCATGCTCTCGCCGGGGTTCAGCCGTGTGTTGAACACCCGCCAAAGCTCGGGCCGCTGGTTCTTGGGGTCCCAGGCATGGGAACTGTTGCGGTGGGAGAAAATGCGCTCCTTGGCCCGCGACTTTTCCTCGTCGCGCCGCGCCCCGCCGATTGCCGCATCATAGCGCCCAGCATCAAGCGCCTGCCGCAGCGCCTGGGTCTTCATGATGTCGGTGAACCGGGACGAGCCATGGTCGAACGGGTTGATCCCCTGCGCCAGGCCTTCGGGATTGGTATGGCTGATCAGGTGAAAGCCGTGCTTTTCCGCCATGCTGTCGCGGAAGGCGATCATCTCGCGAAACTTCCAGGTTGTGTTCACATGCAGCAGCGGAAATGGAATGCGGCTGGGAAAAAACGCCTTGCGCGCCAGGTGAAGGAGGACGCTTGAGTCCTTGCCGATCGAATACATCATCACCGGCCGCTCGAAGCTAGCGGCCACCTCGCGCAGGATTTCGATGCTTTCCGCTTCCAGCGCCTGCAGGTGAGAAAGGGTACCGCTGGTCACTCTGGCCAAACTCCTGCTCAGGGTCTCGGAAGGGCTTGAAATCTGCCCATTTGGTAGGCTGACGCCGAAGCCGCATCAAGCCGTCAGACCGGCCCCCGCAACCCTCCAGGCAATTTCAACTCACCTGATTAGGGCTGGTGTGCAAAGCACATCGGGGAGCTTGCGGGCAGGCGCAGAAAAGTGCGTCACAGCAATGCGCAGCAGAAAAATAGTTTCGGGGTTCCGCCCGGGGTTGCGGCATTCACGATTTCTTTTGACGCGGCGGCTACAACTGTCCGGCAACGCGCTTGCTCCCTGCCCGGCGCGGGCGTAGCAAAGCGAAAAAGCAAGGAACGGCTCGGCCGATTGCGCTCCGGTCCGCCGCCGACATGTGTTTTCGAGAACGATCGGTGAAACTGTTATGCGGCAACTGACGCGTTCCATTTGGGTGGAACTTGGCGTTTCTTCCAACATCGTTAAAGCGATACTTGCCGTTCTGGTCTTCAGCTCGCTGGTGAACTTCCTCGTTCTCACTTCCCCGCTCTATATGATGCAGGTCTATGACCGGGTTCTGGGCAGTGGACAGGTCGAGACGCTGATCTTTCTCAGCCTGATTGCCCTGGCCGCCCTTGCCGTGTTTGGCGCCCTTGATGCGGTGCGCAGCTACATCCTCACGCGGCTCGGCACCTACCTTGATCTGAGCCTCCGCGAGCCGGTGCTGACCGAAGCGGTGGCGCAGTCGGCCAAGCAGGGCGTGGCATCGCGCCGGTTGATCGACGACTTCAACACCATGCGCAATTTCCTGGGCAGCGCCGGCGTGCTGCCTTTCGTGGACGCGCCCTGGGTGCCGTTCTTTATCCTGTTCATGTCCTTTCTTCATCCCTGGTTCGCCGTGCTCGGCACCGGCTCGGCCTTGCTGCTCTTTGCCATGGCCGTCGCCAACGACGTCCTGACCCGGCGCTATGTGCTCGCTGCTGGCCAGGGACAAACCGTGGCCGGTGAATTTGCCGGCACGGCGATCCAGA